>NZ_JAGWCV010000013.1:0-74848 GCF_020657735.1 Clostridioides sp. ZZV15-6383
TTATATTTATTTTTATAATAATGAAAGAATACAATTAAAAAACGGAATGAGTCCGATTGAATATCGAACTCATTCCGAGTAAAGATAGCCTTTTTTAAGTCTGTCTACTTGACAGGGACATATCCAATTTTGAGACAGCCTCTTTAAATTTTTATCCTAGTAATATGATTTATGCTCTAATAGATATTTATTTTTCTAGTTTACTTGAAATGAAACATTAACTAGAACATTGAAACTATCATTGAAATACTAGTTAAACAATACCACATATTATAAATTTACACTAGTTGTTTTTCTATATTATATACTTTGTCAATCCAACCTTTATAAAATTTTTCTTCATGAGAAACTAGAATTATACTACCTTTAAATTGTTTCAAAGCACTTTGTAAAGCATCCTTTGTTTCTGCGTCAAAGTGGTTAGTTGGCTCATCTAGAATCAAAAAATTACAAGGAGATAACATCATACAACATAATTTAACCTTAGATTGTTCACCACCACTTAACGTAGATACACTCCTTGAAACATGCTCTTCCTTTACACCACATCTAGCTAGATGTCGTCTAATCTCTTTTGTATTCAATTTTGGATATTTATCTGCTACTATTTGAAGTGGTGTTTTAGTAGGATTTTCCCACTTTAAATCCTGCTCATAATAACCAAGTTTCACTTGTTCAGAAAATTGGAAATCTCCAGAAATACAAGGAATATCTTTGACTAATGTTTTTAACAAAGTAGATTTACCAATTCCATTAAAACCAGTTATAACTATTTTTTGCCCCCCCTCAACAGAGAAATTTAATTTTGGAAGCAAAGAATAGTAGTAGCCAACTTCAAGATTTGTTACTGTAAGAGCATTTTGAGCAGATATTTCAATTTCTGAAAATTTTATATTTGGTTTTCCTGTAAAACTAGGAGGAGCTATTCTTTCTATTTTATCCAGTTGTTTTTGTCTTCCTCTTGCAATTTTTGAATTTACTCCAGCTTTGTTTTTACGTATAAATGCTTCTTCTTTTTCTATTTTCTTTTGTTGTGATTGATATCTTCTAATATAATCCTCTCTTAAATGTGACTTTTGTTTAAGGAATTCTGAGTATTTTCCATGATACTTTTTAATCATACCAAATTCTATATCAAGAATACCTGTAGAAATTTTCTCCAAAAAGTCAAAATCATGGGAAACTACAATAAATGCTCCATCAAATGTATTTAAATAGTTTGAGAGCCACTCAACATGTTCTTTATCTAAAAAGTTTGTTGGTTCGTCTAATAATAAAACTTCATGGTTAGAAAGTAGTAATTTTGCTAAAATTACTTTTGCTCTTTGCCCACCACTAAGTTTTCCAACAACGCGATTCATTCCTATTGAATCTAATCCAAGACCAGTTGCTATTTTGTTTACTTCATTATCTATAGAATAGAAATTGTTTGCTAGTAGTTGCTCTTGATAATCTGATGCTTTAATTAGTTGTTGCTCATCTCCAGATACAGCACTTTCTTGATATAGTAAATTCATCTCCTTTTCTATTTTATAAAGGTCTTCAAATGCAGTGTGTAAATAGAGTGATATTGTTGTATCTCTATTGATTTCTGCATATTGGTCTAAATGGCCTATATTGATATTAGGTTGCCACTTGATTTCTCCTGAATCTGGAACGACTTCTCCCAATAAAATTTTAATTAAGGTACTTTTGCCTGCTCCATTTTGACCAACTACGCCTATATGTTCACCTTTGAATAAATCAAAGTTAGCTTTCTCATACAGTGATTTATCCATAAAACATTGTGATAAATTAGTTACTTTTAATAAACTCATAATTCAAACTCCTTTTCTTTTATTAAAAATTTATGAAAATAAAAAAAGCAGAGGAATGGCATTATAAAATGCCGACCTCTGCTTTTGGAAAAACAAAAGGTCATAGACAAGCATTGTTGTCTATGACCAGAAAATCTATATTATCTATAGACAAATAGGCAATTTTAAATAAGCATAGCTAAAAAACTACACTAAACCTATATTTGCCGATGAAGATAGAAAGCTTTAAGCTTTCAGATTAACCTCTACACAACGCTTCATCGTATACATTTGTGTAGAGTTAAGTTTTCTAACAAGTTTAACTAATTCTATATAAATCATAATTATTCACATCCTAATCTTAGTATTAATTCTAGTTTATCTATATTTAAATTGTACTTTCGTACTTTGTGTATTACCTTATTTATTTAAAATATGTTTTATTAATTATAGCTTAAATTATGTTATCATAATACTTAGTTATAGTCAATAAGAAAGTTATATTTACTACATACCCTATTAATTTAGTAAATCTATCATTACAAAGTTATTTGAAGACTCTTCACCAATAAAATTTTATAATCTATTAAGAAAATTAAGATTATGAGATTTATAATTTTGATACAGGTATACTATCTTCATTAAATATTACAACATGTAGAAGTAGATGGATAATATTGTTGAATTTTCAATGATATGCTAAGGTACATATATAATTATTAGAAATAAAAATATAACAATATGAAAGTAACTGATATAATAACTAAACGATTAAACATATAGTAAAAACACTTCATAAATTATGGAGTGTCTTTTATTATCGCAAAAATAAGTAACATATTATACAAAATAAAAACATTAATTCAACTTAAATAATTTTAAGTGTCATATGTATTTTGATTAAATAAACCTAAAATTTTAAGGAAAAATAATATATTTGTATTAAATTTTATTGAAATAATTAAAATTATTTACTTAATATAAATTATTGGCTAAAATTGTACTAAATAATTAAGGAGGTGAGTGGCTCTGGATGAGATAGATTTAAAAATAATTAATTCTCTAAAAAAGAATAGTAGGGCTTCAACCTCTGAAATAAGCAGAAAAATTAATTTATCAATACCAGCAGTCTCAGAGCGTATAAGGAAAATTGAGCAATCAAATGTAATTCAAAAGTACACTATTCAAATTAATCGGGAAAAAACAAAATATAAGCTTTTGGCTTTTATATTTATCAATACTGATTTATCTAAAAGTATGAAAGAATTCAAGAAAACTATATTGGAATATGATACTGTATTAGAATGTCATCATATTTCAGGAGAATATGATTACTTAATAAAAGTATTAGCAGAAGATACAAGTAATCTTGAAGAGTTTATATCAGTGACTTTGAAAGAAATTGGGGGAATTCAGAAAGCTAATACAACTATTGTTTTATCTACAATTAAAGAAGAATTTAATACAATCAAAGATATTTTTTAAATAATTGAATAGTAAAATATTAATTATGTAATCCATACTTGTTTTAATTATATTTTAGGAGGAAAATAGAATATGAAAATTTTAGTTTTTTTAGCAAAAGGTTTTGAAACTATGGAATTTAGTGTATTTGTAGATGTTATGGGATGGGCTCGTAACGATTATGGACATGATATTGATGTAGTGACTTGTGGATTTAAAAAGCAAGTTATGAGCACATTTAATATTCCAGTATTAGTTGATAAGACTATAGAAGAAGTATGTGTTGATGATTATGATGCTCTAGCTATTCCTGGAGGATTTGAAGAGTTTGGATTTTATGATGAAGCATATGATGCATCTTTTTTAAATCTAATAAGGGAGTTTAATTCAAAAGAAAAAATAATAGCTTCTATTTGTGTGGCAGCATTGCCAGTTGGGAAAAGTGGTGTTTTAAAAAATCGTAAAGCTACTACATATCATTTGAAAAATGGTAAAAGACAAAGACAGTTAAGTGAGTTTGATGTAAATGTAGTTAATGAACCAATTGTTGTAGATAAAAATATTATAACCTCATATTGTCCAGAAACAGCTCCATATGTAGCTTTTAAGCTTTTAGAAATGTTGACATCTAAAGAACAAATGGATGAAGTTAAATTAGCCATGGGATTTAAACTGTAATGGTTTAGAGCTTTTCTAAGTAATCAGAACCCCAGTCACACATGGAATCTAAAATTGGAATAATACTCTTTCCAAAATCGGATAGTGAGTATTCTACTTTTGGAGGGACAACAGGATAAACCACTCTTATAATTAAACCATCTGCTTCTAATTCACGTAATTGTTGAGTTAACATCTTAGGTGTTGCTTTAGGAATTAATTTTTTTAATTCATTGAACCTTAATATAGTGTCTTTAAGGTGCCAAAGTATAAGTGTCTTATATTTACCACCAATCAATGCAAGTGTTGCTTCTATTGGGCAACTGTAATTATCTAAACATTTTTTCATTTTTGGGCTCCTTTATGTATTTTAAAGTATCTTTTTAGGTACTATATTACAAAAAAGTGCATTATTGTAATATAGTACCATAGTGATAAAATTATAGCATAGGTTAAATAAATCATCAACTTAGCCTAATAAAACAATAGGAGGTAAACAAAACTCAAAATGAATAATATCTACATATAATTAATTTTAGTGAAGTATATCTAGTTTAATTAGAATATATACTTCACTAATTTATTTGTTCAAAATATTTACTATGTATGAAGATTTTGATATATTAACTAAAATATATCAATTGAATTAACTTTTAAATCTGGAAAAGCACTTGAAATATAGTCTTTTATATCATTTAAATGGTCTTGAATTTGTTTTTTTGATATTCTTAGACCCATATACAAAATACATAATATTTTTAGTATCTTTTGTTATAGCTGTTCGATTATCGGGTCCATTGAGAATACTAGATAATATACCAATATTATCTGATAAAGATAAATCATCTTTTGTAAGAATCTGTTCTTTACCTCCTATTCCATAAAAATGTTCACTTCCATTTGCTAAGTCTACTTTTAAAGGGAATTCTATTTTATCAAGGTCATGACCTGCTGTTAGAAGAAGATTTTTCAATTCTGCTAAAAACATTGACTCAATTGTTATACCTACATCTGGAATACCTTTTGATTTTAATAGAATAGATTCCAACTGAAACAATACAGGGTAAGTTTTCTTGAATTTTTTATAATACTTTATATAACTTGAAACAGGTTCTGTCTTAATTTTTTCTTTACGATTGTATTCTGGATGTTGTTCTATAATATTTTTAATAGAAGAAAATCTTACAGAAAATCTAAATTTAGATAAAATAGCTAATATTGCTAATTATTCAAAATACCATTTACATAGAATGTTTACAAACATTGTAGGATTTACTATTCATCAATACATACAGAGGAGGAGACTTACTGAAGCAGCTAGACAACTTGTATTTACAGATAAATATATTATAGACATAGCTATTACAGCAGGATATTCTACACATCAATCTTTTACACTAGCATTTAGGAATTTATATAAAGAATCTCCACAAGTATATAGAAGTAAAGATGAATTTTATCCTATTCAACAAAGATTTGTTTTAAATCCAAATCATCAAATTCAAAATATAGAGTGTATTTCTTATACAAGTATTAATTATGAACGAAGAAGAGATGAAATCAATTCTTATCTCAACTTTAATATTAATTGTGAGGTGAAAGTAGCATGAGTTTAGTACCACATGTGATTGAGCAGACAGGTCAAGGTGAAAGGTCTTATGATATATATTCAAGACTATTAAAAGATAGAATTATTTTTATAGGAGAAGAAATTAATGATACTATTGCAAGTTTAGTAGTAGCTCAATTACTGTTTTTAGAATCAGAAGACCCAGATTCAGATATAATTATATATATAAATAGCCCAGGAGGAGCTGTCACAGCAGGATTTGCTATATACGATACTATGAAATACGTCAGATGTGACGTATCAACTATTTGTATTGGCATGGCTGCAAGTATGAGCGCTTTTTTACTTGCAGGAGGTACAAAAGGAAAAAGATATGTTTTACCTAATGCAGAAATTATGATACATCAGCCTATGGGTGGAGCTAAAGGTCAAGCAACAGATGTAAAAATAGCAGTAGATAATATATTGAAAACAAAAGAAAAATTAGATAGAATTCTTTCTGAGAATACAGGAAAATCAATAGAAGATATTAGAATAGATAGAGATAATTTTATGACTGCACTGGAAGCTAAAGAATATGGATTAATCGATTATATAATGAATAAGAGCGAGTAAGTTGTTATTTTAGAGGATTAATTTATAATTTATAAATATTGTTAAAATAATCATGTTTAAATAAACATGGTTATTTTATTTATTTCAAATCTATTTGACCCTATGGTAGCTAAAAAATTCACATCAATTAAATCAAAGAATTAAAATTTTGAATTCAATAAAAATGAACTATAGAAATACATGATAAACAAAGTTATATACTAATTTTTTGTCGTTAAAAATTTTCAAGATTTCAATAACAAAACAAGAGAAAGTACCATATATTACTTATGTCTGCAATATATAAAAGACAAAGGAGTTGTACATTATGATTACAATAAGTTTGTGCATGATTGTCAAAAATGAGGAAGAAGTTATAGGCAGATGCTTAGAATGTGTAAAGGATATAGTAGACGAAATTATAGTTGTAGATACTGGTTCTACAGATTCCACAAAAGAAATAGTCTCAAAATATACAGACATGGTGTACGATTTCGAATGGATAGATGATTTCTCTGCTGCAAGAAATTTTTCATTTTCTAAAGCTTCTAAAGACTATATAATGTGGCTTGATGCAGATGACATAATTTTAGAAGATGATAGAGAAAAATTATTGAAAATTAAAGAAACTTTGGATACTTCCATTGATATTGTTATGGCAAAATACAATGTATCCTTTGATGAAAATGGCAAACCAACTCTCTCATATTATAGAGAACGATTGTTTAAAAGAAGTTCTAATCATAAATGGGTTGACCCTATCCATGAGGTAATACCTCTCGTTGGAGAAATATTTTATTCAGACATTGCAATATCTCATAAAAAACTCCATAGACAGGACCCCCTAAGAAATCTTAGGATTTTTGAAAAAATGATTTCGGAAGGTAGAGTATTGGAGCCAAGGCATCAATTTTATTATTCAAGAGAGTTGTACTATAATGCGAAGTATAAAGAAGCAATAGAAGGTTTTACTAAGTTTTTAGATTCAGCGAGAGGATGGATTGAGGATTGTATCAGTGCTTGCAGAGATTTAGCCACATGTTATTACTTAATTAATGATGAAAAGAGTGCCTTATATTCTTTGTTTAGAAGTTTCGAATTTGATGAACCAAGAGCAGAAATTTGTTGTGATATAGGGAAGCATATGTTTGATAGACAAAAATATAAAGAAGCCATTTTTTGGTATAAGGTAGCATTAACAAGAGATAAAAATGATACTAATGGAGGATTTAAGTCAAATGATTGTTATGGATATATACCATATATACAATTGAGTGTTTGTTATGACAGATTGGGAGAAATAGATAAAGCTATTTACTGTCATGAAAAAGCAAAAGAAATCAAGCCTAAAGATAGTTCTATTTTATACAATGAAAATTATTTTAGTAAATTTAAAAATAACTGATAAATCACAATAATACTAATTTTGACATATTATATATAGAGCTTAAAAGCTCAAATATATCAGGAGGTGCTTTTAATAATGAGTAGAAATAAATATTTTGGTCCATTTGATGATAATAATTATGATAATGGCTATGACAAATATGATGATTGCAACAGTGGTTGCGATAGTTGTAATAGCTGTGATTGTCATCATGGTTATCCATCATCATGTGTAGGGCCAACAGGACCAATGGGTCCAAGAGGTAGAACAGGCCCAACGGGTCCGACTGGTCCAACAGGGCCAGGTGTAGGGTCAACAGGATCAACAGGCCCAACAGGACCAACAGGTCCGACTGGCCCAACAGGAAATACAGGGACAACAGGATTAATAGGTCCAACAGGAGCAACAGGGTCAGTAGGTCCAACAGGAGCAACAGGAGCAACAGGATTTGGAGTAACAGGTCCAACAGGAATAACAGGAGCAACAGGCCCAACAGGAGCAGATGGAGTAACAGGTCCAACAGGGGCAACAGGAGTAACAGGAGCAAATGGAGTAACAGGTCCAACAGGAGCGACAGGGGCGATAGGATTTGGAGTGACAGGTCCAACAGGTCCAACAGGGGCGACAGGAGTAGGAGTAACAGGAGCAACAGGATTAATAGGCCCAACAGGAGCAACAGGAACACCTGGAGCAACAGGTCCAACAGGTCCAGCAGGAGCAACAGGAATAGGAATAACAGGTCCAACAGGGGCAACAGGAGCAACAGGAGCAGATGGAACAACAGGGGTAACAGGCCCAACAGGAGCAACAGGAGCAACAGGAGCAGATGGAGTAACAGGTCCAACAGGGGCAACAGGAGCAACAGGAATAGGAATAACAGGTCCAACAGGTCCAACAGGAGCAACAGGAGTAGGAATAACAGGAGCGACAGGATTAATAGGTCCAACAGGAGCAACAGGAGCACCTGGAGCAATAGGTCCAACAGGTCCAACAGGGGTAACAGGAGCAGCAGGGCTAATAGGTCCAACAGGAGCAACAGGGGCAACAGGGGCAGACGGAGCAACAGGAACGACAGGGGCAACAGGAGCAACAGGCCCAACAGGAGCAGATGGATTAGTAGGTCCAACAGGGGCAACAGGTCCAACAGGAGCAGATGGATTAGTAGGTCCAACAGGAGCAACAGGAAATACAGGAGCAGATGGAGTAGCAGGTCCAACAGGGGCAACAGGAGCAACAGGAAATACAGGAGCAGATGGAGCAACAGGTCCAACAGGGGCAACAGGCCCAACAGGAGCAGATGGATTAGTAGGTCCAACAGGGGCAACAGGAGCAACAGGAGTAGCAGGAGTAGCAGGTCCAACAGGGGCAACAGGGGCAACAGGCCCAACAGGAGCAGATGGATTAGTAGGTCCAACAGGGGCAACAGGCCCAACAGGAGCAGATGGATTAGTAGGTCCAACAGGAGCAACAGGCGTAACAGGAGTAACAGGTCCAACAGGAGCAACTGGAATAGCAGGAGCTGGTGCAATAATACCTTTTGCATCAGGTATACCTCTATCACTTACAACTATAGCTGGTGGATTAATAGGAACACCAGGATTTGTTGGTTTTGGTAATTCAGCTCCAGGGGTAAGTATAGCTGGAGGAACAATAGACCTTACAAACCCAGCAGGAACACTAACTAACTTTGCATTTTCAATGCCAAGAGCTGGAACAATAACATCTATTTCAGCATATTTTAGTACAACAGCAGCACTTTCACTTGTTGGCTCAACAATTACAATTACAGCAACACTTTATGAATCAACTGCACCAGATAACACATTTACAGCTGTACCAGGAGCAACAGTTACACTAACTCCACCACTTACAGGTATATTATCAGTAGGCTCAATTTCTAGTGGAGTTTTAACAGGATTAAATATATCAGTAGCAGCACAAACTCGTTTATTGCTAGTATTTACTGCAACAGCTTCAGGTCTTTCATTAGTTAATACTGTAGCAGGATATGCAAGTGCAGGAATTTCGATTAACTAGATTAGATAATTAAAAGAGGCTTCTAGTATCTTGTTGATATTAGAAGCTTTTTAATATTAATTGCTAAGTATAATTTTAATATAATTGCTAAGCATAATTTAGAGTACTATTATATAATATAAAATAATAATATAAAATTGGAAATAGAGAATTGTCTAGGGGGAATATTATGAAAAATAAGATTGAAGAATTAATGAATAGTTTTGTAAAGGATTATCATAAATCAAATAATATAACTACAAAGTGGCAAGAACTTTTATTTGCTTATGCATATGCCGAAGATGATATGTTTCAGAAGTTAAAAGGAGCTGTAGGAACATCTCATGCCTTGCCAAAAGATTTTTTGAAAGATGGTAAAACTATAATTACATATTTTATACCTTTTGATAAAAGTATAAATAATAGCAATATTGGAGGATTTGAATGTTCTGAAATATGGGCAAGAGCGTACATAGAAACTAATATATTGATTTCAAATTTAAATAGTTTTT
Source organism: Clostridioides sp. ZZV15-6383 (assembly GCF_020657735.1). Lineage (NCBI taxonomy): Bacteria > Bacillati > Bacillota > Clostridia > Peptostreptococcales > Peptostreptococcaceae > Clostridioides > Clostridioides sp. ZZV15-6383. Next base: position 9,997 of record NZ_JAGWCV010000013.1, read on the forward strand.
TATGTGAAGAACTAGAGAAGATAGGATTTAATTCATATTCTATTCCTGGGTCATATAATTTTGATAGTGAAAAATTGGTTAGTGATTGGTCACAAAGACATGTAGCATTCATAGCGGGTCTTGGAACTTTTGGTTTAAATAATATGCTTATTACAGAAAAAGGGTGTTGTGGAAGAATAGGAAGCATAATCACAAGCTTAGAATTGGAACCAACTAAAAGACCAGAAAATGAATACTGCTTGTATAAACATAATAATAGTTGCAAAAAATGTGTTAGTAAATGCGTAAAAGGAGCTTTAAAAGAAGATGGATTTGATAGAAATAAGTGTTATGAAATGTGTATGATAAATGAAAAGAAATATGCTCATATAGGTGGATGTGACATTTGTGGAAAGTGTATAGTTGGAGTTCCTTGTTCAGTAATAAAACCATCAAGATAATGGATTTATGTTTATTAATAATTTTAAATATAATTTATAATGAAAAAATATTAGCTACCAAAATAAATATAATATAATATGAAAATTAAATAAATATAATTTAAAAATTAGATAAATAATTTACATCGATTGACAATTATTTATACTGTTGATAGACTTATATGTATCGCTGTGATATATAAGGAGGGTTGAGACTTTATGTTTGATTTAATCTTTATAGTTGCATAGCAAGGGCTATTGCAATTATAAAATTTAATATATAAATAGCCCTTTGCTATTCCTAATAAAAAATTACTATTTAATAGGAGAGCAAAATGAGCTATAAAAAGGCAATACATATATTACCAGAAGAATTACTTGAATTGATACAGGAATATGTAGATGGCGAATGCATCTATATTCCTAGAAAATCTAATAACAAAAAAGAATGGGGAAGTAATACTTCTACTCGTGAAGATTTGGCAATTAGAAATATGAAGATTTATGAAGACTATCAAGTTGGATACGATTTGCAATATTTATCCGAAAAGTATTATTTATCTTTGAAAAGTATTCAAAGAATTGTATTACAAGAAAAAAGAAAAAGATAGCTAAGAATGAGTCAGTATAGTTTTATAATTATACTGGCTCATTTTCTTTTGAGAAAAGTGTTTGAGGTATAGTTTCTTCTAGGTGGATGTTATAATTTAAATAATTTCAAAACTTATACAACATATAATAATTCTAGTTGTAAAGTACATATAAAAAGCAATAATTTTTTATATGTGTGAAATTAAAATTTATCAAAAATTAGGAGGTATTGTTTTGAAGAAAATACTTGATTATATTCCACCTTTTCATAACTTTCTATTAGTTTAGTAACTTTATAGAAAGGAAATTGTATTTATGCAAAAAATTACTTGGGAGGTGGAGTATACCTCCCAATTACCAGTAATTAGGTATTGTAAAAAATGTGGAAAAAAGACTGAATATATTTGTTCAGGTTTATTTAGAGTTAATGCTCAACATAAATATTTGGATATATGGCTAATATATAAGTGTTCAAACTGTGACTCAACATGGAATTCAACCATATATTCTCGTGTCAATCCAAATAACTTAAATCCAGAAACACTAGAACAATTCCATACGAATGATGATAATCTTGCTAATCAATATGCTATGAATGTAGAACTTTTACATAGAAATGGAGCAGAGGTTGGTATTCCAGAATATAAAATAGTAGGACAAGAAATTGATATTAATGACCTTACACAAGTTCGTATTGTAAGTAAGTATCCATCTCAATTAAAGGTGTCAAGATTATTGCGTGAGAAACTAGGTTTATCTAGGAAGGCATTTGATGAGATGTTAGATTGTGGAACTATTAAAAGTATATCTGGAGTTGATTTAAGAAAAAGTAAATTAAACTATGAAATTATGTTAGAGATAGGCAATGAGAAGCAAAAGTCTTCAAATTGATTAGAATAACTAACTTAATATATTTTCAGGAACATCATTTAAAAAAAATAGTGACTTTAAAAAATTTAAAGCCACTATTTTTTAATATGTTTTATCTATATAACTATTATTTTTCTAGGTTTTTTAATATTTCGTAATAGTGTGTTGTGGCTATTTCACTTGATTCGCCTTTTTTACAAAAAGATAATTTAGATAGTTTTGGAACTACACGTTCAACGACAATTTTATTACCTATCATTTTAGATTCAAGTATCTTCAATGCTTCTAAAAACCTCTTATCCTTTTTTGCACGATTATAAAATGATAAAACGTAGACATAAAGGAATAGGTTATAATTACGGAAAGGATATTCAACTTGCATAAATAATGTTCCAATTCCATAGTGACAAGGGCCGATTGGTTTTTTAATAGTCCAATGGTCAAGTAGAAAATCTACAGCTTTGTCAAGTTTTGATTCTTTATTTAGATAATTACTAAAACGGAATGCATTTAATATATTAAGAGTTGGTAGTGGATTTGAGTATTCAGTTTCTGGACCTCGACCAAAACTAAATTTATTGCAACGCCACCCACCATCAGCATACTGTGTATCTAAAAAATGTTGAAACGTTTTTTGCATTCTAATGTCAGATGCATATCCCATATGACAGAGTACGTTAGCAGCATTTGCAGTATGACAAGGGTAAATACCTCCATTTGGATATAGTTTGAAACGTCCATCTTCTCGCCATGTGCTAAATATCAAGTCAGCACATTCTTTAAGTAAAGTATCATCAGGGTTCACACCTAACTCTAATAGATAAAGTACACTATCAAGAGTAGAGAAAGGAGAACCTTTTATTAAACGCTTATCAGGTGTAGTCCAATAGTCTGCACCATTATCATACCTGTGTGATAATATTATTTCAATATCTGATAAATATTTATTTTCTACATTCATTTTTTACTCCATTTCATATTATATTCTATTAAATCTATCAAAAACTTTATTATAATATTATTTATATTTATAATTGATTTATTTTATTTAAAATTGCATCTATAGCTGTATCAGGAACAACTGCTAAATCTTCTGCATTGAAGTAATAAATTATATTAGAATCAAATAATATATTTGAATTTGGAGGGAATTCGTCATCTCCAAACCAAAATATAAATATCATAGATGTATTACCCATATATGTAAACCTATAGGCTAAATCTCCCATATCTACTTTTTCAGCTCCCATATTTTCCATAACCAACTTATACCTGTTTATTTGAGATGTAAAAACCTCTGAAAGTCTAGACAGAGTTCTGTTTAAAAAATTTGGATAGTAAACATTGCCTCCTGGTATTTCTTTAAAAGTCACATATTTATTAGTTCTAGGTACACCATTAGCATTGATTAAGTATCTAATTATTAAAATTTTAAGTTCAAAGTTTTTGCAGATACTACCATCATCATTCCAAACTTCTCCACTTGGATAGTCTATAATATATTGTCTATCAAAGAAATTAAGTGTGAATTTATTTGAATCACTGTTAAAAGATATATTACTTAAATTACTAATTGTATGAGGGTCTAATTTTTTTAATTTTTCTCGAGCATAGTCAAATGGAACATTATAGTTACTTCTTGTTACTTTTTCATCCAATTTAAATAATTAAAGATATATTTATAAGAAGTTTTCTTATTATTGATTTTATTACATTTTTAAAATATTACAATAATAAATTGTCAAATAAATTTTTACAATTAAATAAATATATGTAAAATAAGTATAGAGTATTTGAAATATAAAGTTTTGAATCTAAAATGTTTTATTTGTAAAATATCAATTATTGTGTAAGCTATAATATGAGAGTATAATGATTCATACAAACTTGAAAAAAGTTATTAAATATAAGTATTAAAATGTTATTAAACATATAAATGGAGGCGTTAGTATGTCTAAGATACTAGTAATAGATGATGAGTTAGATATGTTAAAGTTGATTGAAAATATATTAAAAAGAGATGGACATGAAGTAAAGGTAATTAGTGATGTAGAAAATGCTATAGATATAGACTTTAATTCTTTTAATCTAATAATATTAGATGTAATGATGCCTAAGATGGATGGATTTGAAGTGTGCAAAGCTATAAGAAATAAGGTTGATTGTCCAATACTATTTTTGACAGCCAAAAATATGGAAAGTGATATTATGTATGGTCTTGGTATAGGGGCAGATGATTATATAACCAAACCTTTTGGTGTAGGAGAATTAAGAGCTAGGATAACTGCTCATTTAAGAAGAGAAAATAGAGAAAAAAAGAATTTATTAACTATCTCAAATGTTCAATTTAACTTTTTAGGTAAAGAAGTTTCAATTGATGGTAAAAAAATCAATTTTACTAAAAGTGAATATCTAATATGTGAATTTTTAGCAAAAAATAAGGGACAAGTATTTTCAAAAGAGAGAATATATGAGTCAGTATATGGCTTTGATAGAGAAAGTGATATAAGTACTATCACAGAACATGTAAAAAATATACGAAGCAAATTAAAACAATATGATATTTATACAATAGAAACTGTATGGGGGATAGGGTATAAATGGGTGTAATAAATATAAGTGTTACTTAGTGCAAATATTATATATATCTACAAAATGTTTGTAAAATATTAATCTATATATTAAAATTTAATTTATAGGTTAATATTTTTTGTAAATGACAAAATTGTAAGGTATTTTGTTATAAAATATTAAGATTTGTGGTGTATACTAATAATATAGTATTTAGTATAAATCTTGAGCAAAGGACGGTTATCTCTATATGGATAGACTAAAGAATATTAGAAAGAGTTTACTACAGTATACATTTTTATTTTTATTAATAGGTGTAACAATTTACCTAGTGTTTAAAACATTGGATATTAAAATGCTATCAAATGTTATGGTTATGGTAGATAAGAAGTTTTTATTCATTGGTGCTTTGGCAATTATGTGTCACATAATGCTTGAAGGAGTAGTAATGAAGATAATTATAGAAAGCACTCACAAAGTTAATATTAGATTTATTGGCTTTAAGCTAGCCATTATGGGATTTTATTATAATTTAATAACTCCTTTTGCTTCAGGAAGCCAACCAGTACAGATATATGTACTTAAAAAATGCAAAATGCCACTTAGTAAGGCAAGTGCAGTTGTTACTAATAAGTCTATTATTTTCCAAATAGTAGTTACTTTTTATTGTACAATACTTGTGTTAATGAATTTTAATATGTTAGAAAAACAAATGAAAGTGATTATGCCTTTAGTGTTTCTAGGGATAGCTATTAATTCATTTGTCTTAATTATGATAATATTAGTTATTTTAAATCCTCAAAAAATAAAATATATTATGAGAGTTTCTATAAAGCATTTATCAAAAATCAAGTTTTTAAAATTTTTAGATAATAAGATTGAATCCATAGAAAGTTTTATAGATGATTATAGTAAAGCAATAAATTTTTTTGCAAAGAATAAAAAAGTATTAATTTCAACTATAATAGTGACTTTTATTCAATTAAGTGCTTACTTTAGTGTTTCTTTTTGGATATATAAAGCATTTAATTTGCAAGGTTATAGTTATATCTATATATTGACACTGCAAGCATTTTTATATATGGCAATATCTCCAATACCAACACCTGGGAATGTAGGAGCTAATGAATTAGCGTTTTTCACTATATTCAAATCAGTATTCCCTCAACCTTTAATGGGATATGCAGTATTTTTATATGGTGGATTTATGTACTATTTGATTCTAATTGGAAGTGGAATATTTACTGTAATTACTCACTATAGAATGAAAAATAGAATTGGTAGGAATATTGTTTTGAGTGAAAATTAAATAAGTTTAAAGAAATGTATATTAAGTATATTAAAAAATATGTCATAAGAACTAGAATATTTTAATTAAATGGTTGAAATATAAAGATTATTATGACATATTTTTTTTAAAAATTTAAAAGGAATTGTGAGAAAATTGTTGAATTTAATAGATAGTATTGCAAAATATTTATGATTTTGCATATTATAAAAACACTCATTATCTTTAAGATAAATTTTACTTATCAGGGGATAAATCTAAGGGGGGAAATGTATGGAGAAAAAAATTTTAACAGTTTGTCCATACTGTGGAGCTGGATGCCAATTATATCTAGTCGTAAAAGATAATAAGATATTAAGAGCTGAACCAGCTAATGGTAGAACAAATCAAGAAAGTTTGTGTTTAAAAGGTCGTTATGGATGGGATTTTCTAAATGACCCTAAAATTTTAACACCTAGGCTAAAAAAGCCAATGATAAGAAAACAAGGTGTACTAGAAGAGGTTGAATGGGATGAAGCCATAAGCTATACGGCTTCAAGATTAAATGAAATTAAAGAAAAATATGGGCCTGATTCTATTATGGGAACAGGTTCTGCAAGAGGACCTGGTAATGAAGCAAACTATATAATGCAAAAATTTATGAGAGCCACAATAGGAACTAATAATGTTGACCATTGTGCTCGTGTCTGACATGCACCATCTGTAGCCGGTCTGGCTTACTCATTAGGTAGTGGTGCAATGTCTAATTCTATACCAGAGATAGAAAATGCAGATGTTTTATTTATATTTGGATATAATGGAGCAGATTCACATCCAATAGTGGCAAATAGAATAGTGAAAGCTAAAAAAAATGGTGCTAAATTAATTGTCACTGACCCTAGAGTAACTGAATCTGCAAGAATTGCTGATATACATCTACCTATAAAAGGTGGAACAAACATGGTTTTAGTAAATGCTTTTGGAAATGTTTTAATAGAAGAAGGTCTTTACAATAAAGAATTTGTTCAAAATCATACACAAGGATTTGATGAGTATAAAGAAATTGTTAAACCATATACAGCTAAATATGCTGAAAAGATTACAGGAATTCCAGAAGAACTTATAAGAAAAGCTATGAGGGAATATGCAAAAGGTAAAAAAGCTATGATGCTTTACGGAATGGGGGTCTGTCAATTTGGTCAAGCTGTCGATGTAGTTAAGGGGCTTGCATCAATTGCTCTACTTACAGGTAATTTTGGTAGAGAAAGCGTTGGAATAGGACCTGTACGTGGACAAAATAATGTCCAAGGAGCTTGTGATATGGGAGCTCTTCCTAATGTATATCCTGGTTATCAAAATGTAACTGATGATAAGATAAGAGAAAAGTTTGAAAATGCTTGGGGCGTAAAACTATCTCCTAACAATGGTTATAGTTTAACTCAAGTTCCAAACTTAGTACTAAAAGAGAAAAAGCTTAAAGCTTATTATATATTTGGAGAAGACCCAGTGCAAAGTGACCCAGATGCATCAGAAGTTAGAGAAGCTTTAGATGAATTAGAGTTTGTCGTTGTTCAAGATATATTTATGAATAAGACAGCACTTCATGCTGATGTTATACTTCCAGCTACTTCTTGGGGAGAACATGAGGGAGTATATACATGTGCAGATAGAGGATTCCAATTGATGAGAAAGGCTATAGAACCACAAGGAGATGTAAAACCAGATTGGCAAATTATAAGCGAAATTTCTACAGCAATGGGATACCCTATGAATTATAAAAATACTAGGGAAATATGGGATGAACTTAGACAATTATGTCCAAGTTTCTTAGGTGCTACTTATGAAAAGATAGAAGCTCAAGGATGTGTTCAATGGCCTTGTAAGAGCGAAAGTATGGAAGATAAAGGAACTATGTATCTATATGAAGGTCAAAAGTTTTCTACTCCTAATGGCAAAGGTAATTTGTTCGCTGCTGAATGGAGACCTCCTATGGAAGTTGAAGATGATGAATATCCATTTAGCTTATGTACTGTAAGAGAAGTTGGACACTATTCAGTAAGAACAATGACTGGTAATTGTAGAACTCTTAGTTCATTAGAAGATGAGCCAGGACGTGTTCAAATAAATTCTAATGATGCTGAAAAATTAGGAATTGAAGGCGATGAATTAATTAGAATTAGTTCAAGAAGAGGAAGCGTAATAACAAGAGCAACAGTTACTGATAGAGTTAAGGAAGGTGCAACATATATGACTTATCAGTGGTGGGTTGGAGCTTGTAATGAACTTACAATAGCAAACTTGGACCCTATATCTAAAACACCAGAGTATAAATATTGTGCTGTTAAACTTGAAAAACTTGAAGACCAAGAACTAGCAGAAAAATGTGTGAGAGAAGAGTATCAGAGTCTTAAAGATAGAATGACTGCTACAAATATTTAGTGGTTAATTAGATTCAAGACTTATAAAAAGTGGAAAGGCTAATATTTTATGAACAATATATACTCAAAAACTAAATTACAAGAGAATAGTAAGGATGAAGTTTTTGAAAACAGTTATAGTCTAGTGGATTACAAATATTTAAATTCTTTTAATATAGAAGTAAGTAAAATAAATGAACATGAATTATCAATAGAGGACGAAGAAATAATTGCAGAATATCCGCTTAGTTTTATCTTAAATGATAAATATGTAAATACATTTTTATGTACACCATATAATTTGGAAGAACTTATAGTAGGCTTTTTGAAAACAAAAGGATATATAGAAAATAAAAGAAGCTTGCTAAGTCTGAAGATAAATGAGGAGGAATGTTTTGCGAAAGTAACTATCAAAAAGAAACAAAAAAGTCAAGATGAGCAAATTATATTTTTGAATTCACTAGACTATATAAAATGTACTCCTGTAGAGAGTAATATAAAAGTAAATTATGATACGATTTATAGTATAATGGATAGAAATTTGAATTCGTCAGAATTATTCAAAAATACAGGTGGGGTACACAGTGTATCCATATTTGATTTTGATGAAATTATAGTGACTTGTGAAGATGTAGCAAGACATAATGCAATGGATAAGGCAATAGGATTTTGTGTTTTAAATGAAATATCATTGGAAGATAAAATTATAGTTGTAAGTGGAAGAATATCACTGGAGATGATATTAAAAGCAGCCATGACTCAAATTCCTATTGTAGTATCAAAATCAGCACCAACCAATTTATCAATAGAGCTTTCTAAAAAATTAAACATAACCCTTATTGGATTTGTAAGAGGAAGACGAATGAATATTTATGCAAATCCACAGAGAGTTATCAAAAAGTGAGACTGAGTATATGTGTGCTAAAAAAGAAGAGCGAAAATATTCAAAATGTGAAATCTGTGGAGTATTAATTGATGATACTGATAAAGTGTATGATAACGCATACAATTTGTGTAAAAAATGTAAGCGAAATATAAGTACTGAGAAAATATTAAAATATATAAATATATATGATGAAAGTAACTAGGGCGTTAGAAATATACAAATTGAAAGGTGGGATAATATGAAGAATAAAATAGGCTCTTTTGTAATAGCAGACCCAAATAAATGTACAGGTTGTAGAGCTTGTGAAGTAGCTTGTTTTACAATGCATAACCAGCATAATAATGTAGGTTATACAGTTGGAACGGTTGATATACCTGTTATACCTAGACTTTATTTAGTAAAAGGTGATACTTTCTGTATGCCAATACAATGTAGACATTGTGAAGATGCTCCTTGCTTAAACTCATGTCCACAAAAAGCTATAATCAAAGAAAATAATATTATGTCTGTAAATGAAGAAAAGTGTATAGGATGTAAAACTTGTCTGCTAGCATGTCCTTTTGGAGCTATAGACTTACTTCCACAATATGAAGATGGTAAAGAAGTAGAACAAGTAATTTTAGACGAAAATAAAAAGATAGCTTATAAATGTGACTTATGTAAAGACAATGAAAAAATAGCTTGTATAAGTGCATGTCCTCAGGAAGCATTAAAACTTGTTACTCCAATAGATGACAAAAAAGCTAAGAATAGACAAGCAGCACTTAGCTTATTGTTAACAAATAAATAAAGGATACAGGGGTAGGTGACGTTTATGATAATAAATATAGATAAAGATTTATGTACTGGATGTAGAGAATGTTCAAAAGTCTGTCCAGTAAATGCTATTGAAGGTGAAGAGGGAAAGCCACAAGAGATAAATTTAGATAGATGCGTTATGTGCGGTCAATGTGTTCAAACTTGTAAATCTTATGCCTCAGTTATAGATGAAGGATTTGAGTTTTTACAAGAGAAAAAACAAGAAAGAGAGATACCAGAGTCTATAAATGAACCTATATTTGCAGCATATAATGTATGTGATGTAGATAGGGTGAAAAAAGCTTTAAGTGACCCAAATGTATTTACAATGGTTCAATGTGCACCAGCAGTTAGAGTGGCTTTGGGAGAAGATTTTGGATATTATTTAGGATACCTAGGTGCTGGGAAGATGGCAGCAGCACTTCGAGCTTTAAATTTTGATAGAGTATATGATACTAATTTTGCAGCAGATTTGACTATCATGGAAGAAGGTAGTGAGTTAATTAAAAGAGTAACAGAAGGTGGAACTCTTCCAATGTTTACATCTTGTTGCCCAGCATGGGTAAAATTTATGGAAAAAAATTATCCTAAATTAACTAATCATCTGTCTTCTTGTAAATCACCTCAACAGATGGGTGGTGCAATATTTAAAACTTATGGTGCAGAAATAAATAATATAGATGCCTCAAAGATATTTAGTGTTTCTATAATGCCATGCACATGTAAAAAATATGAATGTGATAGAGAAGAAATGGATTCTAGTGGATATAGAGATGTAGATGTAGTATTAACTACTAGAGAATTAGCTTATTTAATAAAAGATATGGGAATTGATTTCAAAAATTTAAGAGAAGAAAAGTTTGATAGTCCTTTAGGTAGTTATAGTGGGGCTGGAACTATATTTGGTGTTACTGGTGGAGTTATGGAAGCTGCTATAAGAACAGGTTATGAGTTTATAACTGGAGAAAGTATTCCTGATGTAGAAGTAAAACAAGTAAGAGGAGAAAATGGCTTTAGAAAGTCAACTATTAAAATAGGAGACTTAGACCTAAGAGTTGGAGTAGTAAGTGGACTAAAAAATGTAATACCAGTACTTGAAGATTTGGAAAAAGGAAAATTAGATGTAGATTTTATTGAAGTTATGACTTGTCCTGTTGGGTGTGTAAGTGGTGGTGGTCAGCCAAAAATTTTACTAGAAGAATATAAAGAATTGGCCTATGAAAATAGAACAAAAGCAACATATGTGCATGATGAACATTTAGCAATTAGAAAATCTCATGAGAATCTTGATATTAAAAAGCTATATGATGAATATTTGGTAGAACCATTAGGAGAAAAGTCTCATCATCTATTACACACTACATATTGTATAGGAAAGGAAGTGGCTAAGTGATGAACTATTTTGTTATAGCAGACCCTGATAAATGCATAGGATGTAGAACTTGTATGATAGGATGTGTAGTTGCACATTCAGATGAAGATATTTTTTACAAAAATCCAGATGAAATAAATTTTAACCCAAAACTTTCTGTCATAAAGACAAAGGAAGTAAGTGCTCCAATACAATGTAGACATTGTGAAGATGCTCCTTGCGCAAAGGCATGTCCAAATGGTGGTATAGTTAGGGTTGGGAACACAATAAAAATAAATGAAGAAAATTGTATAGGATGTAAGACTTGTATGTTAGCATGTCCTATAGGTGCAATAGACATAGTTACATTAAAAGATATAGATGAAGGAAAGCTTTGTTTTAGAGAAAGAATGACAGCAAATAAGTGTGATTTTTGTATAGAATCTCCAGAAGGACCTGCATGTGTAAATGTCTGTCCAACTAAAGCATTTACTATAGTTAAGGATGAAGATATAGATAGTAAGGTTAAAAACAAAAGAAAATTAGCAATATTGTAATATAAAAAAGATGGAGCGCTATTTGTTATTAAAAGCTCCATCTTTTTTATATAATATTTAGATATCTAAGAATTAATTATTGTATCAGTTTATCTAGTCTTTCTTTATTCATTTTTTTCATTCCTATAGAAGTTATAATAAGCAAAGTATAGGCTATTATAACTGATAAAATTATAATAGACCAAGAAAATCTATATCCAAAATTATCAACTAGTAATCCAAATAATGTTGAACCTAATGCAAACCCTGCTGCAAAAATTAATTGTACGATTCCATAGATACTACCAAATTCCTTTTGACCAAAGAAAGTTCCTGTCAAATAAGCAGGACCAATCATATAAGCAAATACAGAAAGTCCTTTTAAGACAGCAAATGCAAAAGCAAATGCAGGAGATTTATCTACAAATAGCAATGATAAAGTTGCTATAAGGACCAATATAAAAGATATAATAAGTGGTTTTATTTGACCAAACTTGTCAAACAATAATCCTCCAAATAAATTACCAATAAGAGCAAATAAAGCAAAAGTGGAGCCGACTGTTCCTATTAGAATCGGATTTAGATAGTTCCTAAGATAAGTGGGATATTGTACAGATAATGATGAAACATATATACCAACAAATATAAATCCAATTGTCATAATCCAAAAATATTTAATTTTTTTAGCTTCTTTTAATGTATAACCCCATACTGAAGGAGAAATTGCATCAGATGCTTTCTCTTTTTTACCTTTAGATTTAACTTTCTCACTAACATCTTTAGGCATCCTAAGTATGAATAATATTACAGGTACACCAACTATTAATGCTACAATTCCAAATATTAGATAAGAACGACTGTATCCTTGAGTTGCCAATAAGCGAACTGCAAGTGGTTGTAGAAATATACTGCCAATAGAGCCACCAGCAAAAGCAAAGCCCAGAGCTTTTCCTTTACTTTCTTCATCAAACCAAGCACTTATTAAAACTGGTATCCCTATAGCAGATATAATTGTAGCACCAATTTGCACAATACATGATACAGTGTAAAATTGCCATAGTTCAGTACATATAGAAAAAGTAGCAAAAGCAATACTAGAAATTATACAACCTAATAAATATAGTATCTTAATATTGACTTTAGAAAATAATACACCTATAAAAGGTGATGCAATTGCTGAAGCAATAGTACCAATAGTGAATATTAGAGAAAAAGATGCTAAGCTAAAACCTTCTCCTTCTACAACATAACTTATAAATTGAGGTTGTATGCTTGCTACTATACTAAATGGCACAGCTTGTATCAACATACAACCAAGTACTATAACCCAAGCATTTGAAAAGTTTTTAATGCTAAAATTCTTGTTTAGTAGTGTATTCATGGTATCTCTCCTTTAGATTATGATTTGTAGATATTAAGCTAATTATTCTAATTTTATATATTAGTTTTAGATAGTCGAATTATTTAAATGTAATTTTGGGTATTAATATAAAAATTAGCTATAAAAATTGATTATTTTAAATGGATGGGGTAAATTAAAATATATAGATAAATGAAAGGATGGATAAAATGTCATTTGAAAAAATAAATAATAATAATCTAGATAAGATACACAGTAGGAAGTGTATTATATTTGTAAATTTTAATAAAAAAGAATTATCATTAATTAAAAATGTTAGTAATTTTGCTGGAATAAGAGACCATATTATTTTAACTGATAAAAACGGAGAAAACACAATAAGAGACATTTTGGATGGAAATATATCAAATGAATGTGAAAATGGGATTAAGAGTAAGTCTGTAATATTTAATAACACTCCAAGTACGCAAGTAAATGCATTTTTAGAAGGATTAAAAAAAGTAAGAATAAATAGACCTTTTACAGCTATGGTAACTGAAACATCTATTGATTGGACGCTGAATAACTTAATAGAAAATTTAGTTCAAGAACGTAATGCTATGTCTTTAGGAAAAACAATTGAACATAAGTAATTTGAGACATCTTCTAGTAAGTTTAACTAATGTACATTAAGTATCATATATTATACTGTAGGATATAAAAATTTTAATGTGAGTGAATGAAGGAGATTAAGATGAAAGTTTTGTTTACAATAAATTATGGAAAAGAGAAATTTGAGAAAATAAGAGAATTAGGCTATGATGTTATACATTACCCTGAAGATAGTATTGAAAATAATGAAGATGTAAATACTGCAGATGTACTAGTTACATACAATCCTTTTAGTAGATTAGATATTTCTAAGATGAAAAATTTAAAATATATACAGACAACTAGTGTAGGTATAGACCAACTTCCAAAAGAAGAAGTGTTAAAGAGAGATATTAAGATAGCTAATAATAGGGGTGGATATAGTGTACCTATTGGTGAAAGTATAGTTCTGTATATTTTAGAAATTTATAAAAATAGTGCAAAGTTTTTTAAACAACAACAAAATAAAGAATGGAAGATGGATTTTTCTGTATCAGAATTGTATGGACAAAGAGTTGGATTTCTTGGAACAGGTACTATATCTTCAGAAGCAGCAAAGAGATTAAAAGCTTTTGGTCTAGAAATATGGGGGGTTAATACTAATGGAAGTAGTAAAAAATACTTTGATAAATGCTTTGCCACTGATGATATGAATATTATATTTGAAGAATGTGACATAGTCGTTGTAGCAATGCCTTCTACAAAAAGTACAGACGGAATAGTAAACAAAGAAATGCTTAAACTTATGAAAGAAGGTTCTGTATTTATCAATGTGGGTAGAGGAAATACAGTTAATCAAAAAGACTTAGAAGAATGTGTAGATAAATTTAGAGGTGTAGCATTAGATGTATTTGAAAGTGAGCCTTTGAGTAAAGATAATAAGTTATGGGAGTGTGAAAATGTCATAGTAACTCCTCATAACTCTTGGGTATCTGATAAAAATAAAGAGAGAACATTTAATATGGTTTATAATAATTTAAAACACTATATAATGGAAAATAAACCTGTAGATAATGTTGTAGATATATCAAGAGGTTACTAAATATATAAAAATTTTAATAAGAATAAAAAACTCTTATTAGTATTATTAGAGATACTAATAAGAGTTTTTTTTGTAATAAATTTAAAGTCAAAAAAGTGATATACTAAAAAATATATAAATAGGAAATAATTAATTATAAGGGAATTTCAAAATAATTTAATTTAAAAAATATGAAGAGGTGCAAAAAGTGAGCGTTAAAGATGAAATTAATAAACTTATAGAACAAATAAACTATCATAATGAAAGGTATTATAATCAAGATAGCCCAGAAATATCAGACTATGAATATGATAAGTTAATGAAGGAGTTAATTTCTTTAGAAGAAGAAAATCCAAATCTAAAGAGAATTGATTCTCCAACAAATAGGATAGGAGGTAAGTCATTAGACAAATTCAATCAAATTGTACATAAAACTCCTATGTTGAGTTTATCAAATGCTTTCTCAGAACAAGATTTGAGAGACTTTGATAAGAGAGTTCAAGAATATGTAGGAGATAATGTTGAATATGTTGTTGAATTTAAAATAGATGGTCTTTCTGTAGGTCTAACTTATAATAATGGAGAGTTTGAAAAAGGAGCAACTAGAGGAGATGGAATTGTAGGAGAAGATATTTCTCAAAACCTAATGACTGTAAAAAGCATACCTCTTAAAATAAATGAAAAAAAAGAACTAATAGTTAGAGGAGAAGTATATATATCAAAAGATAACTTTAGAAAAGTAAATGAGCAACAAGAAGAACAGGAACAGCCCTTATTTGCTAATCCAAGGAATCTTGCTGCAGGTTCATTAAGACAATTAGACCCAAAATTAACTGCAAAGAGACCATTAGATATATTTGTATTTAATATGGAAAATATAGAAGAATATGATTTAGAAAGTCATAGTAAATCACTAGATTATTTAGAAAAACTAGGATTCTCAGTAAGCCAGAATTATAAAGTCTGTAAAAATATAGATGAAGTTATTGAACATATTGAATACTGGACAGAGAACAGAGGTAATTTGGAATATGAAATAGATGGTATGGTAATAAAAGTAAACAATATAAAACAAAGAAACGAAATGGGGTATACAGCAAAAAGCCCTAGATGGGCAATTGCATATAAATTCCCAGCAGAAAAGAAAAAGACTAAAATAGTAGATATAATAGTAGAAGTTGGGAGAACTGGTACAATAACACCTTCAGCAATACTTGAACCAGTCAGACTTGCAGGTACTACTGTAAGTAGAGCTACACTTCATAATGAAGATTATATAAGAGAAAAAGATATAAAAATAAATGATACAGTATTAGTTCAAAAAGCAGGAGATATAATACCTCAAGTTTTAGAAGTTATAAAGGAAGAACGTACTGGAGATGAAATAGATTTTAAAATGCCAGAAAAATGTCCTGTTTGTTCAGAGCCAACAGTAAGATTAGAAGGAGAAGCTGCTGTAAAATGTATAAACATGTCTTGTCCAGCTCAAATAAGAAGGGGAATTATACACTTTGTATCGAGAGATGCAATGAATATAGATGGTTTAGGAGAATCTATAATTACATTGTTATTAAATGAAAAAATAATACAAGATGTATCTGATTTATATTATATAAAAAAGGAAGATGTAGTTGACTTAGATAGAATGGGTGAAAAGTCTGCTGATAATTTAATAAATTCAATTGAAAAGTCAAAAGAAAATGATTTATGGAGACTTATAAATGGATTAGGTATTAAATTTATAGGAGTTAAAGCAGCTAAAATACTTGCATCTAGCTTTAAGGATTTAGATGATGTGATTTCTGCAATGAGTGAGCAACTAGAAGAATTAGAGGAATTCGGAAGTATAATGGCAAACAGCGTTGTCGAGTTTTTTAAGGAAGAGAAAAATATGAATGTCATAAACAAATTGAAAAATGTAGGAGTAAACACAAAATCCTTAGATAATACAGGTGAAAAAGTAGAAAAAATATTTGAAGGAATGAAAATAGTCTTGACTGGCACACTTCCTACACTAAAAAGAAATGATGCAAAAGATATGATAGAAAAAAGAGGTGGGAAAGCTACATCTAGTGTAAGTAAATCGACAACATTTGTTTTAGCAGGAGAAGAAGCTGGTTCTAAACTCACTAAAGCAAATGATTTAGGAATTAAAGTTATAGATGAAGAGAGATTTTTAGAATTATTAAATTTACCATCGAAAGATGAAGTAAAAGCTGTATTAGAGAGTTAAAAAGTCGCTTAATTTAGTAGAAAACTACTATAATTAATGATAGAATAGTTCAGTAAGCTAATAAGATTATGAAAAATGACAGTACTTAATATTTGACAAAATTAAAAATTATAAAAATAACTTTATAAAATATAAAAAATATAAGAAAGGATATGAAAAATGACCAGAAGTTATGATAGAAGTAACGAACAGATAAGACCTATAAGAATAACTAGAAATTATACAAAGTATGCAGAAGGTTCTGTTCTTATAGAAATGGGAGAGACAAAGGTTATATGCACTGCATCAGTGGAAGACAAAGTACCTCCTTTTTTAAGAAATAGTGGTACTGGATGGATAAATGCTGAATATTCTATGTTACCAAGAGCAACACAACAAAGAAAAATAAGGGATGCATCTAGGGGAAAAATAGATGGAAGAACACAAGAAATACAAAGGTTAATTGGAAGAGCAATAAGGTCTGTTGTAGACTTGAATAAATTAGGTGAAAGAACTATTTGGGTAGATTGTGATGTGATTCAAGCAGATGGTGGAACTAGAACTGCATCTATAACAGGGGCGTTTGTAGCAGTTGCAGAAGCAATATATAAATTATATAAAGCAAAGACAATAAAAGAAATGCCAATAACAAATTTTGTATCTGCAATTAGTGTTGGTATAGTAAATGAAACACACATGCTAGATTTATGTTATGAAGAAGATTCTAAAGCACAAGTAGACATGAATATAATAATGACTGATAAGTGTGAGTTTGTAGAAGTGCAGGGGACTGGAGAAGAGAAACCTTTTTCAAGAAAAGATTTAAATTTATTGTTAGAGTTAGGAGAAAAAGGGAATAAAGAATTAATAAGGGTTCAAAGAGAAGCTTTAGGTGAAATAACAGATGAGATATTAGGTATGGATTATGGTAATGAAGTAGTGATAGCCACTAATAATGCTCATAAACTAGAAGAAATAGGTGAAATTTTAAAAGACTTTGAATATAAAGTATATTCTTTAAAAGATGTTGACCTAGCAGGTATAGAAATAGTAGAGGATGGAAAAACATTTGAGCATAATGCATTGATAAAAGCTAGAACAATAGCTAAAAAGACTAAACTTATAGCTATATCAGATGACTCTGGCTTAGAAGTAGATGCCTTAGGCAAAAAACCTGGTGTTTATTCAGCTAGATATGCAGGAGAACATGCAACAGATGAAGAAAATAGAGAAAAGCTATTAAAAGCTATGCAAAATGTACCAATGAGTAAAAGAAATGCAAGATTCGTCTCTGCAATAGCAGTAGTTTTTCCTGATGGAAAAGAATTTGTAGTAAGAGGAATCTGTGAAGGAATTATAGGGTTTGAAGAAAAGGGTAAAAATGGCTTTGGATATGATAGCTTATTTATAGTAAAGGGATATGATAAGACTTTTGGTGAAATACCTAGTGTTATAAAAAATTCAATCAGCCACAGAGCAAATGCACTAAAACTTATGAAACAAGAGTTTATAAAAAGGGTAGTGAAGTAATGAAAATAGGCATAGTAAGTGATACACATATGATGATTAAAAATATGGAAAAAACAATACCATATTTAAAAGAATGTGACCTAATAATTCATGCAGGAGATAACTTTACAGACTCAAGATATATTCATAGTATGACTAATGTAGGCATTATTGCAGTTAAAGGTAATTGTGACTTTGATGCTGTTGAGGAAGAAGTTGTCTTTGAAGTGGCAAATAAAACTATATTTTTGTGCCATGGAGATAAGTATGGTGTAAAGTATGGAACACATATGTTAGAAAAAAAGGCAACTGAAGTTGGTGCTGATATAGTTATATTTGGTCATACCCATACTCCGTTTAGAGAAGTTAAAGATGGTGTGCTTTACATAAATCCTGGAAGTATTTCACTTCCAAGAGGAGTATCGTATAAAAGTTTTGTTATTATGGAAATGGAAGAAGATGACATAAATATTGAAGAAATACGTATATAAAGGTGTATTTATCTAAAAAAACAGCAAAAAAAGCTCAAAAAATTAAATTTTATCAAATAAGTACAACGATATTAATGGAACACTTGTAAATAAAAAAACTTATGTGATATAATTAAGTGGTTGAATTATAAATAGAATGAATTATGATACCATTATCGGGTATTACATAAATATCACTAGGAGGATTAGAAGGATGAAAGCAGAACTAATTAAAAAAGAGGGTAATAAAGTTACTTTAAAAATAACAGTAGATAACAATAAATTTGAAGCAGCAGTAAATAAGGCTTATAATAAAAGCAGAAATAAATACAATATACCTGGATTTAGAAAAGGTAAAGCTCCAAGAATTGTTATAGAAACTCAATATGGAAAAGGTATATTCTATAATGATGCTATAGAAATATTATTCCCAGAAGTTTATCCAGAAGCTATCAAGGAATTAGATATAGACCCAATAGACAATCCAGATTTAGATATAGAAGAAATAAGTAAAGATAATGGATTAGTTATGGTTCTTAATGTAGAAGTTAAACCAGAGTTTGAATTAGGAAACTACAAGGGTATAGAAATAGCTAAGGTTGAGAATACTGTAAGTGACGAAAATGTTGAAGCTAAACTACAAGAAATGGTTGAAAAAAATGCTAGATTAGTAAGTGTAGAAGACAAAGCTTTAGAAGATGGAGATACAGCTATAATAGACTTTGAAGGCTTTGAAAATGGTGTAGCTTTTGATGGTGGTAAAGGTGAAAATTATAACTTAGTTATAGGTTCAAACACATTTATCCCAGGATTTGAAGAACAATTAGTGGGTAAAAAAGCTGGTGAAGAAGTAGAAGTTAATGTTACTTTCCCAGAAGAATATCACTCACAAGACTTAGCTGGAAAACCAGTTGTATTTAATGTAAAAATAAACGATGTAAAAATAAAAGAATTATCTGCACTTGATGATGAATTTGCTAAAGATACTAGTGAATTCGATACTTTAGAGGAATTAAAAGCAGATGTAAGAGCTAAATTAGAAGAAGAAGCTAAAAATAGAGCAGACGCAGAAACTAGAAATTCAGTAGTAGAAAAAGTTGCTGAAAATACAGAAATAGAAATACCAGAAGTTATGATACAACATCAAATAGATAATATGTTAAACGAACTTAACTATCAATTACAATATCAAGGATTTGGATTACAACAATTACTAGATATGACTGGTAGAACTATGGAAGAATTAAGAGAAGAGAGAAAAGAAGATGCTAAAAAACTAGTTAAGTCTTCTCTAGTATTAGAAGCAATAACTAAAGCTGAAGGAATTGAAGCAACAGAAGAAGAATTTAAAGCTGAGTTAGAAAAAATGGCTTCTACTTACAATATGGAAATAGAAAAAATAGAAGCTTCTTTAAGAGATGCTGACAAAGAAGATATAAAAGGTCAAATAAAAATAAGAAAAACAATAGATTTACTAGTTGAGAATGCAACAATAGCTTAATAAAATAAACGCTAACTAATATAGTTGACGTTATAGAATGTTTAGTATATAATGATTTGCAAATATAATTTAGTTAAATGCGTATAATAATTTACAGTAGCTTACAAAAAGCTACTGTAAATTATATAGAATAAAGGGGGTATGAAACCATGGCATTAGTACCTGTAGTTGTTGAACAAACAGGAAGAGGAGAAAGATCTTATGATATTTTTTCTAGACTATTAAAAGACAGAATAATCTTCTTAGGAGATCAAGTTAACGATGCCACAGCAGGGCTTATAGTAGCACAGCTATTATTCTTAGAAGCTGAAGACCCAGACAAAGATATACATTTATATATAAATTCTCCAGGAGGAAGTATAACTTCTGGAATGGCTATATATGATACTATGCAATACATCAAACCAGATGTAAGTACTATATGTATAGGTATGGCTGCTTCTATGGGAGCATTCTTGCTGGCAGCAGGAGCAAAAGGAAAAAGACTAGCACTACCAAATAGTGAAATAATGATACATCAACCATTAGGTGGAGCTCAAGGTCAAGCAACAGACATAGAAATTCATGCAAAGAGGATTTTAAAAATAAAAGAAACTTTAAATGAGATATTATCTGAAAGAACTGGTCAGCCATTAGAAAAAATTAAAATGGATACTGAACGTGATAACTTCATGAGTGCAATAGAAGCCAAAGAATATGGTTTAATAGATGAAGTATTTACAAAGAGACCGTAGATAGAGAGAGGTGTTAATATGTCTAAATATGAAGAAAAACGACAATTAAAGTGTTCATTCTGCGGTAAAAATCAAGATCAAGTAAGAAGATTAATTGCAGGTCCAAATGTATATATTTGTGACGAGTGTGTTGAACTTTGTGACGAAATTATTCAAGAAGAGATAGAAGATACTATAGATGAAGATACTACATCTTTACCAAAACCAAAGGAAATGATGGAGATTCTAAATGATTATGTAATAGGTCAAGAAAAAGCTAAAAAAGCTTTATCAGTTGCAGTTTATAATCATTACAAGAGAATATACAGTAAAAAATCTAGTAGTAAAGATATAGAAATTCAAAAGAGTAATATACTTTTATTAGGGCCAACAGGTTCTGGGAAGACATTACTTGCTCAAACTCTAGCAAGAACATTAAATGTACCTTTTGCAATGGCAGATGCTACATCATTGACTGAAGCTGGATATGTTGGAGAAGATGTTGAAAATATACTTTTAAAACTTATTCAAGCTGCTGATTTTGATATAGAAAAAGCTGAAAGAGGTATAATATATATAGATGAGATAGACAAGATTGCAAGAAAATCTGAAAATCCATCTATAACTAGGGATGTTAGTGGTGAAGGTGTTCAACAAGCACTTCTAAAAATATTAGAAGGTACTGTTGCAAATGTTCCACCACAAGGAGGAAGAAAACATCCTCATCAGGAATTCTTAAAGATAGATACTACTAATGTATTATTTATATTAGGTGGAGCTTTTGATGGATTAGAGAAGATAATTCAAAAACGTGGTGGAGATAAAACACTAGGTTTTGGAGCTAAAATAGAAAGTAAAAAAGAATTAGATTTAGGTAAGTTATATGAAAAAGTACTTCCAGAGGATTTATTAAAATATGGTATAATACCAGAATTTATAGGAAGAATACCAGTTTTAGCTACTTTAGAATTACTGGATGAAGATGCACTAATGCAGATATTACAAGAACCTAAAAATGCTCTGGTAAAACAATATAAAAAATTATTAGAGTTAGATGATGTTGAGCTAGAATTTGAAGAAGGTGCTCTT
Source organism: Clostridioides sp. ZZV15-6383 (assembly GCF_020657735.1). NCBI lineage: Bacteria > Bacillati > Bacillota > Clostridia > Peptostreptococcales > Peptostreptococcaceae > Clostridioides > Clostridioides sp. ZZV15-6383. Next base: position 32,208 of record NZ_JAGWCV010000013.1, read on the forward strand.
CGTGCAATAGCTAAAAAAGCTATAGAAAGAAATACAGGAGCTAGAGGGCTTAGAAGTATAGTTGAAAGTGTAATGATGGAAACTATGTTTGAGGTACCATCTAGAGATAATATAAAGAAGGTTATAGTAACAGAGAAATCTGTGAACGAAGACTCAGTAAATCCTATCATAGTACTTAAGGATCAAGAGGAAAGTGCATAAGATGATGAAAAGGAGCTTTAAAAGCTCCTTTTTTTATGTTAATATGCTAAATATAAATTAGATATCAGTATTATAAAAATGTGAGTAGTATACCTAGAATACCAAAGACGAATACAATTGCAATAGAACCAATTTTTCCTTTATATAAAAGATAAAATGATGCTATAAATGCAATTATTCCATATAAATCCCAATTAACTTCTTTGGCAGATGAAAAAGCTGCTGCTAATATGAATCCTAGAGTAATTGGTCTAAGAACTATCAATAAGTTTTCCACTTTTTTATTGTTTTTGAACTTAGAAAATAACTTTGATATAATAGTTAGACCTATTAACGCAAAAATCGTGACACCAACAGTTGCAGCTAGAGAACCAAAGAAGCCAGCAGTCTTAAATCCTACAAATGTAGCACTATTTATTGCTACAGGACCTGGTGTAGATTGTGATATAGCAAGTAAATCCAAAAATTCTTGATTAGTTATAAGGTGGTATTTAGATATAAATTCTTGCTGAATAAATGGTAACATAGCATACCCGCCACCAAAACTAAATGCTCCTATTTTAAGGAATATTAAGAAGAGTAGTGTTATTTCTGACATAGACTATATACACCTCCTCCAATTATTAAATAAATAGGACTTATATTGAATACACCAACAGATAAAACTGCTATAATTAATAGTAGTATGTTAGTTTTAGACTTTGGCAGTTTCTTAAACATGCTTGTAAAAGAATACAATATAAGAGCTATTACAACAGGCGCAACTCCTTTAAAAAATCCATCTAAAATTTTAGATGATGAATTTTTAAAATACAGATACGATAAGACTAAGACTATACAAAATGATGGTAAAGCAGAACCTAAGGTACATATAAGAACTCCTGGTATACCATAAAGTTTATATCCTAATAATACAGAGATATTAACTGCCAGTACTCCAGGATAACTTTGAGCTATGGATAAATAATCAATAAATTCTTCCTGCTCTAAAAGTTTTTGTTTGTTTACAAGTTCATCTTGTATAAGAGGAACCATAGCGTATCCACCACCAAATGTAAACGCACCAATTTTTAAAAAGGTTAAAAACAATTTCAACATAATAGAAACCTCCAAAAGATAAATAACATCTAAGTATACTAATATTAATATTATATCATAATAAAATAATAATATAGTATGATAGTATTCTAAGAATTTATCATTAATGTTGAAAATTAACTTGTTCGAATATATAATATTAAAAGCAAAATAATTAGACTAGAAAAGGAGTAATGTTGATGGAACAAAATTATACTAAAATAGATCATGAATTACCATTAATTCCTCTAAGAGGATTAGCTATATTTCCATATATGATATTAAATTTTGATATAGGAAGAGAGATATCTCTTAAAGCTTTAGACCAAGCCATGATGGATGAAGAGCTTATATTTTTAACATCTCAGAAAGAAGCTGAGGTAGATGAGCCAGGAGAAGAAGACTTTTATCATGTGGGAACAATCTGTAAAGTTAAACAAATGATAAAATTACCAGGAGATACAGTTCGTGTTTTAGTTGAAGGTGTATCAAGAGGTAGAGTAAAAAAAATAGAACAAGAAGAAGGGTATTTTAGAGCAGTAATAGAAGAAATAGTTTTTGACAGTGATAATCTGGATAGTGAAACAGAGGTTGAAATCGAGGCATTTGTAAGAAATGTATTTGATGCTTTTGAAGAATATATAAATATTGGAAACAGGGTATCTCCAGAAATATTGATATCTTTAGCGGATATAGAAGATGTAGATAGATTTATAGATACAATAGCTGCAAACATATACCTAAAATCAAGTCAAAAGCAAGAAATATTAGAAGAATTTGATATCAAGAAAAGACTTGAACTTATCTATTCTATATTATTAGAAGAAATAGATATATTAAAAATAGAAAAGAAGATAACTTTAAGAGTAAAAAAACAGATGAATAAAGTTCAAAAAGAATATTATCTTAGAGAACAATTAAAGGCTATACAGAAAGAATTAGGTGAAGAAGAAGATATAAATTCTGAAGCAGATGAATATAGAGAAAAACTTAAAAAAATAAAAGCACCTAAGACAACTAAGGAAAAAATAGAAAAAGAAATAGATAAATTTTCAAAGATATCTTCAATGTCTCCAGATGTATCTGTAAGTAGAAACTATTTAGACACTATATTCTCATTGCCATGGAACAAAGAGACAAAAGATAAATTAGATATAACTAAGGCAAAAGATATATTAGATGAAGACCATTATGGGCTAGAGAAAGTTAAAGAAAGAATATTAGAGTATCTAGCTATAAGAACTCTTGCTAAGTCACTTAAAGGTCCTATAATATGTCTAGTTGGACCTCCAGGAACAGGAAAGACATCTATAGTAAAATCAATAGCTAAAGCATTAAATAGAAAATTTGTAAGAATATCTTTAGGTGGAGTTAGAGATGAAGCAGAAATAAGAGGTCATAGAAGAACATATGTAGGCTCAATTCCAGGAAGAATAATTAATGGAGTAAAAGAAGCACAAACAAAAAATCCTGTATTCTTATTTGATGAAATAGATAAAATGGCAGCAGATTATAAAGGTGACCCAGCTTCAGCTATGCTAGAAGTGTTAGACCCAGAGCAAAACAAGGATTTTGTAGACCATTACTTAGAAATACCTTTTGATTTGTCAAAAATACTATTTGTTACAACAGCAAACAGTTTAGGTAATATACCAAGACCATTATTAGATAGAATGGAAATAATAGAAGTATCTGGATATATAGAAGAAGAAAAACTAAATATAGCAAAGAAATATTTACTTCCAAAACAAATTAAAGAACATGCTTTAAAAGAAAACTTTATAAAAATGGATGATGAAACTTTAAGAAGTATAATAAACCATTATACAAGAGAAGCTGGCGTAAGAACATTAGAGAGAACTATTGGTAAAATTTGTAGAAAAATTGCAAAAAAATATGTTGAAGACCCAACTCTTGAAGAAGTTGTTGTAAATAAGTCTGACCTAGAAACATATCTTGGAAAAGACATGTTTAAGTATCAACTTGCAGAAGTTAATCCTCAAATAGGACTAGTAAATGGTCTTGCATGGACAGCAGTAGGTGGAGTTACACTTGAAGTAGAAGTAAATGTGCTTAAAGGTAAAGGGGAAATTGTATTAACTGGAAAACTAGGAGATGTTATGAAGGAATCTGCTAAGACAGGTATCTCTTATATAAGGTCAATAGTAGACAAGTTTGATATAGACCCTGATTTTTATAAGACTAATGATATTCATATACACATTCCAGAAGGGGCTGTTCCAAAAGATGGACCATCAGCTGGTATAACTATGGCCCTTGCAGTAATCTCAGCACTTACTAAAAGACCTGTACCAGGCAATATAGCCATGACAGGAGAGATAACTTTAAGAGGTAGAGTATTAGCAGTAGGAGGAGTTAAAGAAAAATTATTAGCAGCTCATAGAGCTGGTATAACAAAAGTATTAATTCCTAAAGAATGTGAAGCTGATTTAGATGAAATACCAGAAAATGTAAAAGAGAAAATGGAATTTGTACTTGTAGAGCATATGGATGAAGTATTAGAACAAGCTTTATTAAAGAGTGGTGAAAAAAATGAAAATTAGAAGTTCAGAGATAACTATGAGTGCTGTGAATAAATCACAGTATCCAGCAGAAGGTATCCCAGAGATAGCATTGGCTGGTAGGTCAAATGTTGGAAAATCATCAATAATAAACACATTGCTTAACAGAAGAAACTTTGCTAGAACTAGCCAAACACCAGGAAAAACTAGAACTATAAATTTTTATTTAATAAATAATGAGTTTTACTTTGTGGATCTTCCAGGCTATGGATATGCAAAGATAGCTAAGTCTGAAAAAGAAAAATGGGGAGGTATAATGGAAAGGTATCTAGAAAGTAGACAAGAGTTATGTTCTATATTCCTACTTGTAGATATTAGACATGAGCCTACAGCAGACGATAAGCTTATGTACGAATGGATAAAGCACTTTGGATATAACTGTGTAGTTATTGCAACTAAGGCAGATAAAATATCTAGAGGACAATATCAAAAACACATAAGTATAATAAGAAAAAAATTACAAATGGAAAGTAGCGAAAAAGTAATTCCTGTTTCTTCGTTAAAAAAGACTGGTGTTGAAGAACTCTGGGAAGAAATTGTAAATCAATACAATCAACATGGATATGATATAACAGTAGATTAAATCTAGAATGTTAAATGTTGATATAAAATTTATTTGAATAATAAATATAATATAATAGTAAGTTAGTTTTAATTGTATCAATATTAAAATATAGGATGCCTCAAAATGGCTTTAATGGTCATTTTTTGGCATCCTTATTGTTTATAAACAATGAAAATCAGTAATTTGTTGCTAAATATTAATAAAATCTAGTAAAGTATAGTAAAATTAGTATAAATTGGCTTAATTAAAAAATTATTGACTTGTATAGTCATCAATAAATCATAGTTAAGAAATAGATTTATCTGTTTTTCTCATAAATAAAATAGTTAATATAAGTCCTATAAAGCATACTGCTGCTGCAATCCAATAAGATTGATTGCTAGCTATAACATAGGCTGATGTATGACTTTTAAACTTTTGATTGTATGTAAGGCTTTGTGCAAAAAACCACTAAAAAATGCTGTTCCAAGAGCAAATGACAAATTACGAACAGTTGCAAGAAAACTGCCTCCATATCCTTTTTCATTTGCGGGGAATGCATTAGAAACTATACCAAGTCCAGTTGCCATTAAAATACTTGCTCCAACTGCTTGAAATATTCTTGAAGAAATCAATGTTGATTAAACAACAAAAAAAGCACCTACATCTTAGGTACCTTGAATGTGTCTAATTTCATGAATAAATACGGTAGTTGAAGGATTTGTATAGATTGCTCATGTAAAATTACATAAAGATACTCATATACTATTTTCTTCTACCATCCAGATTTTACTGTCGGCTTTGGAATCTGACCAAATTATGCCATAAGGCTCGTGGGCTTTTACCGCCGATAGGGAATTTCGCCCATTTCTGAAGAAAAACAGATGTGTTTTGTAATATTATTTTAACATAAAATTAGAATAGAGACAATTGGATTTAAGTAATATGCAGCTATATTAAAATACAAACACTTAAATTATATTTATAGATAAAATCTAAATCATATTATGAGAATCTATAGTAATTAGATAAGATTAACATGTTATTAGTATTAGATAATAAGTTTTAGATTTATCAAAAGCATAAAGCTGTAACAAAACTCGTATAATATTAATATCTTAATTAAGAGATATTGTAAATTATGAGGAGGCGTTAATATGGAAGGAAAGGTAAAGAAGGCATTTCCGGGTGGAAACACATCACAAGGCTCATATTCTTTTTTTGACTATATAATTCCTGAAAATGTAAAAAGAGTTTTTTGCTTAAAGGGTGGACCTGGAGTAGGAAAATCCTCACTTATGAAAAAAATTTATAAAGAATTTTTGCATAGAGGATACGACATTGATTTATATCACTGCCCTTCTGACCCAAGTTCGTTGGATGGTTTAGTTATAAAGAAATTAGGCGTGGTACTTATGGATGCAACTGCTCCACATACTATGGACCCAAAGCTACCTGGAGCTTTGGATGAAATAATTAATTTAGGCGATTACTGGAATACAGAAGAGTTAGAAAAAAATAGACAAGAAATATTAATTTACGATAAAGATATTAGTAATTCATTTAAAAGAGCCTTTAAGTTCTTAAAGTCGGCAGAACCAATCTTTAGAGATATAGAGGAAAAATATTCTGATTGTATGGATTATGGTAAGGTGAATCTACTTACAGAAGAATTTATAAAAAAATTGTTTGATGGAGTTGAAAGTACAGGAAATTTAAAAAGAGAAAAGCATTTATTTGGTTCAGCTATAACTCCTGTAGGGTGTTTGGATTATACAGAAAACATTTTAAAAGACGTAAAGAAGGTTTATTATTTAGCTGGAGAAATAGGAACTGGGAAGACTACACTATTAAACAAAGTATATAAGAAAGCTATTGAAAAAGGTCTAAATGTAGAAGTTTATCATTATCCACTTATTCCAGAGAAAATTGAAACTGTACTATTAACTGACCTAGATATAGGCATAACTATAAGCACAACTTTTAAAGACGAAGATGTGATTGATTTAAATCAATTTTTAAATAGAGAAAAATTACTTAAATACGAAGAAGATATTAAATTTGATGAAAAAGTTTTAGATGATTTAATTTGTTGGGCAGTGTTAAATCTTAAGAGAGCTAAGTCTAAACATGATATTATAGAAAGTTACTATAGCCCTAATATGAGATTTGATGAAGTTGGAAAGTTAAGAGACAAACTAGTTAAAAGAATTTTAAAATATGAGGAAAACTTATAAACACATATGTTTAAAATGAATGTTGATTATAATATAATTTTTAGTAAATTGGTGTAGCTTTGAAGCTATGCCATTTTACTTTTTTTGATAAAAATAATTATTAATAATCCCTAAAGCACTTATTTGTTTTTTCATGATTATTATCTTCTTTTCTAATTTATGTTTTTTTATAATATCACAACAATGTTTATTGAAAGTTTATATATAATTTTAAGAACATCTAAAAATACATATTCGATATTGGTAAATTAGTGATAGGAGTTCGATGTATGATATTATATACTAAAGATGAATTTTAATATATAACTTTGATATAATAAGCATATGTAAATGTTTAATATTTGATTAAAGAAAATTATCATATAAAAATAAATTTGTAAGGAGCAATACAGTATGAAAAAACAATATGTGTTTATAATACTAGCAAGTACTCTTTTAGGTATACTTGTTGGAACCATATTTAGAGATTATAGAAATGAAGAAACAGTTTATACAAGTAAGGATAAGTCAATAAGAAAAGAAATAAAGATGACAAGAAAATCTATAAAAGAATTAACAAAAGAAAAAGTCAAGTTAGATAAAGAAATTAATTCAATAAAAAAAAATCAAAAAAATTCTGAAGAAATATCAGAAATAGAAACTCTTAGAGATAGTCTATCATATTCAGATGTGAAAGGTAGCGGAATAATATTAAGTATAGATGCTATAGATGAAAAAACAGGGAACATAGCTAATAGTATAGACTATAATAAAATTCTTGTAAAAGTTATAAACGAGTTAAAATTAAATGGAGGAAAGTACATAGAAATAAATGGTCAAAGAATTAATCAGTATTCAGAAGTTGTACTTGCAGGAAGCCATATAAATATAAATGGAGTTCCTGTAGCACAACCATATGAAATAAAGTGTATTGGGGATAAATATAAGCTATCTAGTTATGTAGATAAAGGTAGCAAGTATTTAGACAGCATACAAACTACTTATCCAATGAAAATAAGCATAAAAACTGAAGAAAATATCTCTATAAAAAAGATGAATATACCTAATAAATTAAAGTATATAAAGGGTGATTAAGATTATATTAGAGGAAAGCAGTTTACCAATGTTAATACCAGAAAAACTTGCAAAAAAATATAATGTGTTTCCAGTGGAATTTCAAGATGATAATTTAGTTGTAGAAATAGAAGATGAAGATATATATGCTCTACAGGATTTGAGATTAGCCACAGGTAGAGAAATTATATTGAAAAAGGAGAAAAAAGAACTTATAAGTGAGAAGATTGAAAAATATTACAATAGCTTTGAACTTGATGAGGATTATGCAAAAAAATTATTTGAAAATCTTTTAGAAAAAGCTATAAAAGAAAACGCAAGTGATATACATATAGAACCATTTAAAGAGCATTTAATAGTGAGGATGAGAGTAGATGGAGAACTAAAGGAAGTGTCAAAGTTTTTAATTGATGTCTATCCATCATTATCTACAGTTGTAAAGTTGAAAGCTTCAATGGACATAACAGAAAAAAGGCTTCCTCAAGATGGTAGAGTGGATATAAAGTTAGGTGGTAATCTAATTGACATTAGAGTTTCATCAATACCAACTGTATATGGTGAAAAAATTGTTTTGAGAATACTCAATAGAGATACTTTTTTAAAAGACAAACTAGAACTTGGCTTTTCAGAGGAAGCTATAAAATCTATAAATCGTATAATAAATAAAAAAGCAGGAATATTATTAGTGACAGGTCCTACAGGTAGTGGAAAGACTACAACAGTATATTCCTTATTAAATGATTTAAAAGGTATAAATAAAAATATAATGACTATAGAAAATCCTGTAGAGTATAAGATGGATGGTATAAGTCAGATTCAAGTAAATTCAAAAGTAGGCTTAAGCTTTGATGTGGGTCTTAGAGCGATATTAAGACAAGACCCAGATATAATAATGGTTGGAGAAATAAGAGATGCAGAAACAGCTAAGATAGCTGTAAGGGCAGCAATAACAGGTCATTTGGTTATAAGTACTTTACATACTAATGATGCAGTGTCTTCCATAGCTAGATTATTGGAAATGCAAATACCACCATATCTTTTAAATGCTTCTCTTATAGGTGTTATATCTCAAAAATTGGTTAGAAAAGTTTGTAATCATTGTAGTCATGAGATTGTGATAAGAGATGATTTTAGTGGAGATGTAAATACTAAAGTGGCTGTAGGTTGTGAAAGATGCAATGATAAAGGATACTTTGGAAGAACAGCAATTTATGAAATCTTAGAAATCAATGATGATATAAAGACATGTATAAGAAATATGGAAGATTCTAGTACTGTTAAGGAAGTGGCACAAAACAATGGAATGATAACATTTGAAGATAGTTGTAAAAGATTAATAAATGAGAAAATAACGACACTAGAAGAATGTTTAGTCGTAAATGAAATGATTTAACTGAATTGTATAGTTAAACTTCATTTAGACAGTTGGACTTTATTTAATATATTTTAATTAAAATGTTTGAGTATAAATTATATTCAAGTGAAATAAAATTAAATTCATTAAATTAGAAAATATTAAGTTTATTTAATTGTAATTAATATAATTTGGAAGGTATTATAGTACATGAGATTATCTAAAAGTATATTTTATAATTTAGAAAAGTTTTACTTAGTATTAAATAGAATTAGCGATAAAGAAGTTAGGGTAATTTGCAAAGAGATAGGCATATTATTGGAATCTGGATGTGAAATTACAAAGATATTTGAAATCATTGAGAGTCAGTCTAGTAAAAAAGTAAAAAAATTGCTTAATATAGTATCAAATCATATCCAAAAAGGTAACTCAATATCAGAATCATTTCAAATAACAGGTACATTTTCTAAGTTTTTTATAAGTATGGTAAAAGCAGGAGAAACTAGTGGAAACTTAGATATAATAATGAGTGATTTATCTAATTATTATGATAAAGAATACAAATTAAAAACAAAAGTAGTAACTATTTCAATCTATCCAATAATACTCATAGCATTATCTATCATATCAATGATATTTATATTCATATTTGTAATACCTAATTTTCAGGTGGTTTTTGCCAGCAATGGAATTGAACCACCTTTAATAACTAAAGTTTTAATGGAAATGTCTACAATAGTTACAAATAACTTAGGTTATTTGACATTTAGTTTTATATTGTTTTTAATAGGGGCTATTTATTTTCTTATAACAAATAATAGTGTAAAAAGGTTGATTAATTCATTGAAATTCAAGTTACCTTTTGTAAGAAGAATTAATCAGCTAGTAGCTACAACAAGATTTTCAAGAGCATTGTCTATTTTGATTAGTAGTGGAATACAAATTGTGGAAGCTATAGACATGTCAGCAAGTGTTATAGATAATGAATTTATTTATGAAAGACTAAAGATTTCTAATAATTATATAAAAAAGGGAAATGGTATAGGTAAGTCTTTGAATCTAGCAAATATTTTTCCGAAATTATTCATTTCAATGGCAAATACAGGAGAGGAAAGCGGGAAGCTAGATAAAAGTCTAGATGTAATAAATAAATTTTATGAAAATGAATTAAATAACAAAATAGAGCAAATAATGAAATTTATAGAACCTATGTTAATTGTATTTATGGGGTTAATTATTGGAACTTTTATTTTGGCAATGGTTATTCCTATGTTTGATGCAATTACTAGTTTTTAGGATAAAAAATAAATTTTATTAGACAATACTTTTGAAAAGGAGAGAATATTTAATTGATAAATAAAAAACGAAAGGGATTTACACTTGTTGAAATGATTGTGGTGGTAACAATTTTAGGAGTTATATCTAGTATAGCATTAGTTAAGTACAGTAAGGTCCAAGAAAGTGCTAAACTAAATGCAGACTACACGAATGCTGCTAATATAGTAACAGCAGCTAGCATGGCAATTAATGATGATGAAAAGATAGCAGAATCGCTAAGTGTAGAGTCATTAAAGGAAAAGGGATACTTGAATACTGTTCCAGTTCCTCAAAGTACATCAGGTAAATTTGAACTTGTTATAAGTGCTAGTGGAACGGATATAAGTGTAAATATAAATTCTAAACAATTTTATCCAAGATAGTATTTTATATTGATTGTTATAAATTTTAAAATTTATTTTTATTTGAGAAGGAGATGGCTATAATTAAAAAAATTTTAAATTTAGAAATAAATGATGATTATATAAGGCTTGTATTTTTAAGAAAAAATCATAAAAAAGTTTTTATAGATAAATCAATTATAAAAGAGATTAACTTTAATATAAAAAATGATAGTAACTCAGCTGTAAATATTAAATACATAGAAGATGTCGTTAGACTTGTAAAAGAGGAGGTAGGTAAATCAAAAATATCATATAAAAATTTATACTTTAACCTTCAAACTCAAGATATAGTCATTAGGAATATTGAAGTTCTAGATACTAAGAAAAAAAGAGATATATTAAATATGATTGAATTTGAAATAACACAATACATTCCAATAAACATAAATAACTATTCAATAAAATATAAAGTTATAAATGCCACCAATGACAAATTGAATGTACAAGTAATTCTTTTTCCAAAAAGTATTATTCAATTAATTAAAAACATTTCAGAAAGTCTAAATATGAACCCAAAAGTTATAAATATAAATTTTGATATACTACAAAAGCTTATAAATTTAAATTTGATAGAGAAATTTTCAGCAGAAGGAGTATTCATAGAATGTAAAAAAAATCAGTTCATTATAAATATAACGAAAGGTAAAAAAATAGAAGAAACATACTTACTATCAAAAGAAATAAAATCCTATGAATCAGTAAGAAAGCTATTAAGTAGCTTTAAGTACATTTATTACTATGGTATAGAAAATAATTTTATTGAAGAGTACTTTAAAGGTACAGATAAGTCTATTAAAATAAATCCATTGAGGTTAAATGATAAAGTAAGAGTAGAAAATAATTTTGATACAGAGTTAGAAGATAGTAGTATAAATTATATAAGCAGTATAGGAATGATTATTTAAATGAAAGTATATAAAACAATAAATTTTCTTAATGGATTGAAAAAAACTAAACCATGTAATAAGGTATATAAAGTAATGATAGTATTAATTTTAACATGTATTTTATTTAAATCGTTTATGTATGTGAAATCTATAAATGAACTTGAAAATTATATAAATCAAAATAAGTTAGTAAATGAAGCAAAACGTACTGTACCAACAACAGTAAAAACTAGGGAGAAATTTTCTAAAATAAAACTTAATGAAATAAAAAAAATATATGAAATAGTTGGAATACATAATATTACTCGGATATCAATAGATAAAAACAAGCTGGAAATGGAAGGTGTATGTAATGATTTAGATGTTTTAGACAATCTAAGGAAAATAAAGTATATAAAATATTATTACATAGATAGTATTGTAAGAAAAGGAGAATTTTACAAGTTTAGAATAAAAAGTTAGATGGGTGATTATTTTTGAGATTAAATAATAGAGAAAAAAATCTACTTAAAATATTGTTAATATTAAATACTATATTAGTAACTAATATAGTATTAAGCCCTTTAGAAGAAAATTTAGATAGCTTGAAGAAAGAAAAACAAAATATAATAAATAGGCAAGATAATTATCAAATAAAGGATAATAAGTATAGAGATGATAAATATATAGAAAATGTTGAATTAAATGGAAATGAAGAATTGAAAAATAATTTTAATAGTTCATTTTTAGATAAAAAAACAAATAAAGATATGGTGTTATTAGTAGAAAATGGACTGAGAAATATTGTGAATATAGAATATATTAATCAAGAAAGTAATTTAGATAATCATAATAAAAAACAAGTTAATTTAGAAATAAAAGTTAATGGAGAACTTGAAAATGTGTTGAAACTTGAAGATGTACTGAAGAATTTAAAGATAAACAATAAACTTGAAAAGATAGAAATCAACAAATTAAAAATGAATAATTTTGATACTCAAAATATTTCTAATGAATATAAACAAGAAAAAGACAATATTGTTGAATGTAAAATGACAATTAGAGTCATATAACAAAAAAGAATAGATAAAGTAAAAAACTATTATCAATTAATAAAATTTTATAGAGGAATTAGTTTTACGATAATCCATTTCTACAAGAGGGATTGTTAGTGATTTTATCGAAATCCTAATTAAAGTTAATATATTGTACCAAAATATAAGTGAATTTAAGAGAATATTTACTTATACTATAGATTGATTAATAAAAAAATGGTATAATAACAAATTGTACTTTAATTTAATAATAAGGGAGTGGAAGTCATATTGTTAGGGAGAAATGAGCTATGCCCTTGTGGAAGTGGCAAAAAATACAAGAAATGTTGTTTAAATAAAGATATTGTTTCAGAAAGAGCATGCAGAAAAACTGAACTTTCACAAAAACAATATATAGATTTATATTCAAAGTTATATGATTATTCAAGACAGAATAAGTTTAAAGACGAATGTGAAAAAGCTAAAGAAATGTTTTATATAATGCAAAATGATAGTGTAAATGAAAAATTTGAAAGATTTTTTAATACTTATTTAATACAAGACCACATAATGGAAAATAAAAAGGTTATGACAGTTGGTTTTCTTGAAGAAAATGGTGCAAACTTAAGTCAATCAGAAGTATCAATATTAAAAAGTCTATTTGAATCATATGTAAGTATCTATGAAGTAAAAGAAGTCTCTGTTGGAAGAATAGTCTTAAAAGATTGTTTAAGTGGAAATGAACTTTACACAGAAGATGTAAAACTTCTAAGAGGCTTTAAAATCGGAAGTTGTATGATAGCTAGAACAGTTGATATTGAAGGAACTAACATACTGATAGATGTAACTATAAGTATATCAAATGAAGTTAAAGACATAATTTTAAAGGATATTATGAATTTATTCAATCAATATCAAGATGTATACAAGGATATGAAGACTTTCTTAATTTATCATACACATATACTATACAAGTATATACAACAGCTTTTAGACCCAAGTATAGCTGAATACTTAAAGAGAGAAAGAGATAAGAATGATACAAAAGTTAATTCAGAAAATAAATTAGCTGAAGGAGAATGTAAAGTTTTAGATACTCTTAAAGAAAATGTAGAAAAAGAAAATATAGAAGCATGTATAGAGTTTTGGAATGAATATAAGAAAAATCACGAAAATATAAAAGGAGCTGAAAATGGTTGGGCAGCTGCTGTTGAATATTATGTTAAGAAAGAAGCAGGACAACCCATAACTCAAGTACAAATATCAAAGAAATATGATATAAGTTCTAGTACACTAGGAAAGAGATACAAAGATTTAAAAATATCTTAATTAATTATAAAAAGCTTTAAGTCATAGATAAAGAATCTATAGTATAATATATGTATAATGTTTAGAAAGAGGTATTAATAATGAGTCTTAGTTTAGGAAATGCAATTGCTGTATCAACGAACTTTATAAAATCTAACCCAGCGGTACCTGTGTACAATGGAGAAGAAATATACGCAGTTATTTATCATATAGAAATAGGATATAACAATGGTGTATCACCTGATACCAAACAATATATAATAATAGACTATAAAGAGTTTGATTTATCTATGGATAAAAAAAATGAACTAATAGAAATTGCTAAAGAGTACTGTAAATCTAAAGGTATTGTAGAAAACGAAAATCTTGAAATAAATCTTTTAGATAATGAAGAAGCAGAAAATTTCTTAGAAAAAGTATTTAATAACATGAAAGTTATAAGAGGTCTTATAACTAAAAGAGGATAAATAAATGGACTATGTAGGAATAGAAAATATAACACCTTATGAAAATGTGTATGAATTTAATGTGTATAAATATGATGATGAAATTACCTTAGGTAGTGAAGAATTATATGTGTGTGAATTAAGGGTTGTATTAATTAAAGTTAATTCTCTGTATGTAAAAAGATTGAATAAGTCAGTTGAAGCAATGGTCTTAGTAAAAAACTTGAAAAAAGATTTAGATAAAGCACTTGTTGTAAACAAAATAAAGAATTTTGTGCTAGACGAGATTTGGGTAGAAAATCTAGTAAAAGAGAATATAGAAGTTATATTTGTAGAAAGCTAGGAATAACCCTAGCTTTTTTATATTACAATCTAAGAGAGGAAAACAATATGTTAAGAGTATCTAATATAAAACTTGGAATCGATAAAGATATATCTTTATTAAAAGATATTGTACTTAAGAAGCTAAGAATAAAAGAAAAAAACTTAGTCAAATATAGTATATATAAAGAATCTATAGATGCTAGAAAAAAAGGAAAAATGGAGTTTGTTTATTCTGTAGATGTAGAAGTTAAAGATGAAAATAAAATACTCAGCTCAAAAATAAAAGATGTAACAAAAATAAAGGAAACTAGATATGTAAATGTAACCATGGGTGATAAGAAATTAAAGAATAATCCTTTGGTAATTGGTAGTGGACCAGCTGGTTTGTTTGCAGGTTTGATTTTAGCTCAAATGGGTTATGAACCAATCATACTTGAAAGAGGTCTTGATGTAGACAATAGAACTAAAGATATAAGTGATTTTTGGACAACTAGAAAATTTAAAAATAATTCAAATGTTCAGTTTGGAGAAGGTGGAGCAGGAACTTTTTCAGATGGTAAACTTACAACTAGAATAAAAGATATACGATGTAGAAAAGTATTAGAAGAATTGGTTCAGTTTGGAGCACCAGATGAAATATTATACTCACATAAGCCACATGTTGGAACAGATATATTAAAAAATGTAGTTAAAAATATAAGAAATGAAATAATAAATCTAGGTGGTCAACTTAGGTTTAATTCAAAAGTGACAGATATAGTTGTATCAAATGATTCTATACAATCTGTAATAATAAATGATACTGAAAAAATAGATACAGATACGATTATATTAGCCGTCGGACATAGTGCAAGAGATACTTATGAAATGTTGCATTCAAGAGGTGTAAAAATAATTCAGAAACCTTTTGCAATAGGAGCTAGAATTGAGCATCCACAAGATTTAATAAATAAAGCACAGTATAAGGAGTTTTATAACCATCCTAGATTAGGAGCTGCTGATTATAGACTTATAGAGCATGTTTCAAATGGAAGAACAGCATATACTTTTTGTATGTGTCCAGGAGGCAGTGTCATAGCATCTGCATCAAATGATTTTGAAATAGTTACAAATGGTATGAGTGAACATGCAAGAGATAAAGTAAATGCAAACAGTGCATTCTTAGTAAATGTAACTCCAGAAGATTTTAATAGTGATAATCCACTAGCAGGTGTAAATTTCCAACAAAAATATGAAAAATTGGCTTTTGAATTAGGTGGAAAAAATTATAATGCACCAGTCCAGCTTGTCGGAGATTTTATCAATAATAAAACTTCTACAAATTTAGGAAGTGTTGAGCCATCATA
Source organism: Clostridioides sp. ZZV15-6383 (assembly GCF_020657735.1). Lineage (NCBI taxonomy): Bacteria > Bacillati > Bacillota > Clostridia > Peptostreptococcales > Peptostreptococcaceae > Clostridioides > Clostridioides sp. ZZV15-6383. The sequence goes on from NZ_JAGWCV010000013.1 coordinate 48,301, forward strand.
TAGACCCGGATATACACTTACAAATTTAAGCGAATGTTTGCCTAGCTTTGTAACAGATACTATGAGAGAAGCATTCATATCTCTTGATAAAAAATTGAACGGATTTGCAATGTATGATGCTGTTTTAACTGGAGTAGAAACTAGGTCATCATCACCAATAAGAATAGTAAGAGATGAAAATACTTTAGAATCAATAAGTGTTAAGAATTTATATCCATGTGGTGAAGGTGCTGGATATGCAGGTGGAATAGTCACAGCAGCAGTTGATGGTATAAAATGTGCAGAAAAAATAATACAAAAATACACTAATAATACAAAAATTTAACATAAACTTAATGATTTTTTAATATTTAACATGAATTTAACATTATAGCTCCTATAATTTGATAAAATACAATAGGTTATAAAATTTTTAGATACAGTAATCTCTTTACAAGGAGGAAATAATTTGAACATTATAATAAGTCTAATGGGTGGATTAGGTCTGTTCTTATATGGTATGAACCTTATGGGAGAAGGTCTTCAAAAGTCTGCTGGGACAAAGCTAAAAAAGATAATAAAATTACTTACTAGTAACCTATTTATGGGAGTTTTGGTAGGTACAGGAGTTACAGCAGTAATACAAAGTTCAAGTGCTACTACTGTAATGGTTGTTGGTTTCGTAAACGCTGGAATAATGACTTTAAAACAGGCAATTGGGGTTATAATGGGTGCTAACATAGGTACTACTGTTACAGCCCAATTGGTATCTTTTGACTTAACTGGGATGGCTCCAGTAGCATTAGGTATAGGTATCATACTTTATTTATTTGGAAATAAGCCTAGGATAAAAAATATAGCCGAAATACTTATAGGTTTTGGTATATTATTTACAGGTATGGATTTTATGAAGATGGCAGTGGAACCATTAAGAGATTATCAAGGGTTTACTGATTTACTTGTCACATTTGGTAGATATCCACTACTTGGATTATTATTGGGATTTGGTATTACAGCAATAATACAAAGTTCAAGTGCATCTATGGGTATGTTAGTTGCGTTGGCAGCAGAAGGTCTAGTACCATTATCAGCAGCGCTACCAATTCTTTATGGCCAAAATATTGGTACATGTGTAACTTCACTGTTATCGAGTATTGGTGCCAACAAAAATGCACGAAGAGCAGCTATGATGCATCTAATCTTTAATGTTTTAGGAACTGTGATATTCTTAATATTATTGAATAAACCAGTAGTAAGCTTGGTTACAAGTTGGGACCCAAGTAATGTTGCAAGACAAATAGCTAATACACATACATTGTTTAATATAATATCTGTCTTAATACTTTTACCATTTACAAGTCTTATCATAAAACTAGCTATAAAACTTGTTCCTGATAAAGTAGGTGACATAGATGAAGATGAAACTAAAACTATTAAATATATAGACGATAGAATGATAGAAACTCCTTCTATAGCTCTTGCAAATACAATAAAAGAAGCACTTCGTATGGGTGAAAAGGCTAAGGAAAGTTTAAATGCATCTATGGAAGCTTTAGTAGAACATTCAACCGAAAAAATAGACAAGACATATAGACGAGAGAAATTAATCAATGATTTACAAAAAGCAATTTTGAATTATTTACTTAAACTTTCAAAAGCTCCTTTAGATGATGATTCAAGAGAAGTTGTAGATACCTTGTTTAATACAGTCAATGATATAGAGAGAATTGGTGACCATGCTAAAAATATAGCTGAATTATCACAAGTTGCAATAGATTCAAATATTTCTTTCTCTGAAGAGGGACAATCTGAACTTGATGTTATGTATAATAGAGTTGTTTCAGCATATACTTATGCATTAGAATCAATGAGAGCTGATAATGTAGATTTGGCTTGTAAAGTTATAAAAATTGAAGAGCAAGTTGATATAATGGAGAAATCTTGTAGAGCTAATCACATGTATAGATTGAACAATAATTTATGCAGTATAGAAAATGGCGTTATTTATTTAGATGTAATAAGTAATCTAGAGAGAATATCTGACCATGCCGTCAACATAGCACAACAAGTTATAGCGAAGAGATTAGGTAATGATTAAAAATAATTAATTTAAAATAATATAAGAATTAAATTAGAAAATAAATAAAAAGAAATTCTAAATCATATGTTTAGAGTTTCTTTTTTGTAATTTATTTAATTAAAAATTTATAATTTATAGATAGTTATAATATTTAGAAGAATCGATTTCCTAACAATGAATAATGATGTATGTATGATTTTGTGGTAAATTTTTAAAAAAAATACCCATATTTTGTGTTATAATCTCTTTAAAACGAATATGCTGAAAAGAGGGATTTAAATGGGAAAAATAAATTTTGATTATAGTAGAGCTACAGAGTTTTTTTGTCAAAACGAAATAGATGTCATGCAACCATATGTAGATGTTGCACACGACATGTTACATAATAAAACTGGCTTAGGAAATACTTTTTTAGGATGGGTAGACCTTCCTAAAAATTATGATAAGGAAGAGTTTGATAGAATAAAAAAATCTGCTGAAAAGATAAAATCAGACTCAGATGTTCTTTTAGTAATAGGCATAGGAGGTTCTTATTTAGGTTCAAGAGCTGCTATAGATATGGTAAGTCATTCTTTTAGAAATGGACTTAAAAAAGAACAAAGAAAGGCTCCAGAAGTATATTTTGTAGGACATAATATAAGCTCAACATACATTATGGATTTATTAGATATAATTGAAGGAAAGGATATTTCTGTAAATGTAATATCTAAATCAGGGACTACTACAGAACCAGCTCTTGCTTTTAGAATATTTAAAGATTATTTAGAGAAAAAGTATGGTAAAGAAGAAGCGAGAAAGAGAATTTATACAACAACAGATTCAAGTAAAGGTGCACTTAGACAGTTAGCTACAGAAGAAGGGTATGAGACTTTTGTAATACCAGATGATGTAGGTGGTCGTTTCTCTGTATTGACAGCAGTTGGATTACTTCCTATTGCTGCTGCAGGACTTGATATTGATGCTATGATGAAAGGTGCAAATGATGCTAGAGAAGCATTTCAAAATCCTGATTTAAAAAATAATGATAGTTATAGATATGCTGTTGCTAGAACAATTTTACATAGAAAAGGAAAAGATGTAGAACTATTGGTTAACTACGAACCTCAATTACATTATGTAAGTGAGTGGTGGAAACAGCTTTATGGAGAAAGTGAAGGGAAAGAAAATAAAGGTTTATTCCCTGCTTCTGTAGATTTCTCAACAGATTTACATTCTATGGGGCAATACATACAAGATGGAAAAAGAATCTTATTTGAAACAGTACTTAATGTTGAAAACTGTAAGAGAAATATAACTATAGATTCAGAGGAAGTAGATTTAGATGGTTTAAACTATCTAGCAGGTAAGACTGTAGATTTTGTTAATCATAAAGCTTTTGAAGGAACTCTATTAGCTCATACAGATGGAAAAGTACCTAATTTAGTAATAAATATACCTCAATTAGATGAGTATAATTTTGGATATTTAGTGTATTTCTTTGAAAAAGCTTGTGGAATAAGTGGATATTTATTGGGAGTTAATCCATTTGACCAGCCAGGAGTAGAAGCTTATAAGAAAAATATGTTTGCTTTACTAGGAAAACCAGGTTATGAAAAAGAAAAGGAAGAATTAGAAAAAAGACTTAAATAATTTTAAATAGTTAAGGTTTAATTAAGATTAAAATAATATAATGAAATCATCGAAAAGGAGTTTACTCAAAATAGATGATTTCATTTTTTTATGAAAAATTGGGAAAAATATATTTTGATAATTTATATTATATTAGATAGGGAGTGGTATGAGATGTCAAGAAGAAAGAAAGGTATCAGTTTAGTAATATTAGTCGCTATAATAAGCTCAATACTTAGTAGCTTACTAACAATAATTTTAGTTAAGGATAATTTAGGAAGTAAGTCTGCGGCAAATTCTACACCAATAGTCGTAAATGATGATGGTAAGAGTCAAAATATTTATCAGGCAGTTGCAGAAAAAGCCACACCATCTGTTGTAGGTATTACGACAACTAGTGTCGATACTAATAATATGTTTGCAATACCAACTGAAACACAAGGTGTGGGAACTGGAATCATAGTCGATTCAAATGGATATATACTTACTAATTCTCATGTTATATCAGATGGTCAAGCTACAAGTGTGAATGTATTATTCAATGACGGTTCAACAACTTCAGGTAAAGTAGTATGGTTTGACCAACAACTTGATTTGGCTATAGTTAAAGTTGATAAAACTGGGCTAACACCAGCAGAATTTGCTGATAGTGATAAAGTAAAAGTTGGTGATATATCAATAGCAATAGGTAATCCTCTTGGATTAGATTTCCAAAAAACAGTTACTCAAGGGATAATAAGTGGATTAGACAGAACTATACAAACAGAAAAAACTAATATGACTGGTTTATTACAAACTGATGCAAGTATAAATGCAGGAAATAGTGGAGGACCATTATTAAATCAAAAAGGTCAAGTAATTGGTATAAATACAGCAAAAGCTTCTCAAGCAGAAGGTTTAGGATTTGCAATACCAATTAATACAGCTAAAAGTATAGTTGAAGAAGTAATAAAAACTGGAAAATATGAAAAAGTAACTTTAGGTATAAAAGGTACAGATGTATCAAATTATGAAGCAGCTACAGGTACAAAATTAAGCACTGATAAAGGTGTTTATGTTGCAGAAGTAATATCTGGTTCATCAGCAGAAAAATCTGGAATAAAAGTAGGAGATATTATAACTAAAGTGGGAGATACAAATATAACAGGTATGAATGACTTAAATAAAAAGTTATATACTTTCTCAAAAGGTGCTAGTACAAAAATCACAGTAAATAGAGGCGGAAAAGCAGTAACTATAAATGTGAATTTCTAAATATGACTAGAAGGAGAGAGACTACATGGTAAAGTGTAGTCTCTATTTTTATTTAATTTTTATAGTATATATATCTAAATTAACTAAAATAATATATTGTTTATAGATTATTGTTATATTTACTTATAAAAATAAATTTAATAAGTATTTAAATTTAATTTACAAAAACAATATAAATATCATAATAAAATAAAATTTTTTAATATTACTAAAAATATATAGACAAAATAATAACAAATATAGTATTATGTAATTGTAGAAATGCTTTTCATAGATATAATCTATGGAGATGAATTACATAAAGATGAAAAAATGGAATGGATATTATTTAGGGGTGAAAAATTATGAATCCATTAGTTATAAACTTACAAAAATGTAGCATACATGATGGACCAGGGATAAGAAGCACAGTTTTTTTTAAAGGGTGTCCACTTGAATGTGTTTGGTGTCATAATCCAGAGAGCCAAGCATATACAAAACAAGTTTTGTATAATGAAGAAAGATGCTCAAAGTGTGAAGCATGTATAAATATATGTCCTCATAAAGCAATTTATAAAGGTGAAACAAAAATATGTCTAGACCAAGAGAAGTGTGAGTTTTGTGAAACTTGTTTAGACTATTGTGTAAACAATGCAAGAGAGATTGTTGGTCAAGAGTATTCTGTAAGAGACTTAGTTAAAGAGATAGAGAAGGATAGAATTTTTTATGAAGAATCAGGCGGTGGAGTAACTTTATCAGGTGGAGAAGTAATGGCTCAAGACATGGATTTTATTTGTGGAGTAATAAACATGTGCAAGTCAAAGGGAATTCATGTAGCAATTGATACCTGTGGTTATGCAAAGTCAGAAAATTATGAAAGAGTTGCGAAGTGTGCAGACTTGTTCTTATATGATATTAAGCTTATTGATGAAGAAAAACACATAAAATTTACAGGAAAGTCAAATGATTTAATACTGAAAAATGTTAAGATTTTGAGTGAATTAGGAGCTAATATAAATATAAGAATACCATTAATTGTAGGAGTAAATGTAGATGATGAAAATTTAGAGGTTAAAAAAATGATAGAGTTTTTAAAGCCTTTGAATATAAAAGCAGTAAGTCTTCTTCCATATCATAATATTGGTAAACATAAGTATGATAAAATTTATAAAAAGTATGAAGGAGAAGAATTACAAAGACCAACTGAAGAAAAACTAGAAGAAATAAAAAACCTGTTTGAAGCAAGTAATTTCAATACTAAGATTGGGGGGTAATAAAATGTCAAGAGGAACTTTTGAGAGAACTAAAAAATTAAGAGAAGAAAGTATTAATGCAGAACCACACATATCTATTGAAAGAGCAGTACTTATGACAGAGGCTTATAAAAAATATGAAGGAAGTGTAGAGATTCCTGTACTTCGTGCTTTATCATTTAAGCATTATATTGAGAATAGAACTCTTAGCATAAATGATGGAGAATTAATAGTAGGTGAAAAAGGAGATTCTCCTAATGGAGCACCAACATATCCAGAGATTTGTTGTCATACAATGGAAGATTTAGAAGTAATGCACAATAGAGATATAATAAATTTTAGCGTATCTGAAGAAGCTAGAAAAATACATAAAGAAGAAATAATTCCTTTTTGGAAAAAGAGACAAACAAGAGATAAGATAATAAATTCTATGACACCTGAATGGTTAGCGGCATATGAAGCAGGTATGTTTACTGAGTTTATGGAACAAAGAGCTCCAGGACACACAGTTTGTGGAGACACAATATATAAAAAAGGATTTTTAGCTTTAAAGAAAGACATAGAAGCAAGGCTAAAAGAATTAGACTTTCTAAATGATTTAGACGCATATAATAAAAAAGCTGATTTAGAAGCTATGGCAATAGCTTGTGATGCAATGGTTATATTAGGTAAAAGATATGCTGAGAAAGCAAGACAAATGGCAGAAGAAGAAACAGATGAAGCTAAGAAAAAAGATTTATTACTAATTGCTGAAACTTGTGATGTTGTACCAGCTCACAAACCAGAAACTTATCATCAGGCTATACAAATGTACTGGTTTGTTCATATAGGGGTTACTACTGAACTTAATATATGGGATGCTTTTACTCCAGGAAGACTTGACCAGCATCTAAATCCTTTCTATGAAAGAGATGTGGAGGATGGAATACTAGATAGAGATAGAGCACAAGAATTACTTGAATGTTTATGGGTTAAATTTAACAATCAGCCAGCACCACCAAAAGTTGGTATAACATTAAAAGAAAGTAGCACATATACAGACTTTGCAAATATAAATACTGGTGGAATAAATCCAGATGGTCAAGATGGTGTTAATGAGGTTAGTTATATAATACTTGATGTTATGGATGAAATGAAATTGATACAACCTAGTTCAAATGTTCAAATAAGTAAAAAGACTCCACAAAAATTCTTAAAGAGAGCTTGTGAAATATCAAGAAAAGGATGGGGTCAACCAGCATTTTATAATACTGAAGCAATAGTTCAAGAGCTTATGGAAGCTGGAAAAACTATAGAAGATGCAAGACTTGGTGGAACTAGTGGATGTGTTGAGACTGGATGTTTTGGTAAAGAAGCATATGTTTTAACTGGATATATGAATATTCCCAAAATACTTGAATTAACATTAAATAATGGATATGACCCAATTAGCAAAAAGCAAATAGGCATTAAAACTGGAGACCCTAGAAGTTTTAAATCTTATGAAGAATTATTTGAAGCATTTAAGAAACAATTACATTATATGATTGACATAAAGATAGAAGGAAATGCTGTAATAGAAAATATATGTGCAAAACACATGCCTTGCCCACTTATGTCTACAATAGTTGATGATTGTATAGAAAAAGGCAAGGACTACCAAAGAGGTGGAGCAAGATACAACACTAGATATATACAAGGTGTTGGTATAGGAACTATAACAGATAGTCTAACAGCAATAAAATATAATGTATTTGATAAGAAAAAATTCGATATGGATACATTGCTTAAAGCACTTGATGCTAATTTCGAAGGATATGAAGCCATACTTAATTTAGTTTCAAATAAGACTCCTAAATATGGAAATGATGATGATTATGCTGATGAAATAATGCAAGAGACATTCAATGCATATTACAATGAGGTAACTGGCAGACCAACTGTTTGTGGTGGAGAATACAGAGTAGATATGTTACCAACGACTTGTCACATATACTTTGGAGAAATTATGGGAGCAAGTCCAAACGGTAGACTTTGTGCAAAACCAGTTTCAGAGGGAATTTCACCTGAAAAAGGTGGAGACACTAATGGACCTACAGCAGTTATAAAATCTTGTGCTAAGATGGACCACATAAAAACTGGAGGAACATTATTAAATCAAAGGTTTGCACCATCAGTAGTTCAAGGGGAAAAAGGATTAGATAACATGGCTAATCTAGTAAGAGCATACTTTAATATGGATGGGCATCATATACAATTCAATGTATTTGATAAAAATGTACTGTTAGAAGCTCAAAAGAATCCTCAAGATTACAAAGACTTAATAGTTAGAGTTGCAGGATATAGTGACCATTTCAATAATCTAAGTAGAACATTACAAGATGAGATAATAGGAAGAACTGAGCAAACATTCTAGGATTGTTTGTAAACAAAACTTCTTACTATGTAAAAACGTAACTGATATAATAGAGTATAGATGGTTAGATTCCATTTTAAAAATTTTAGATTAATTATGAGCTAACTTTCTAAATAGGAAGTTAGCTCATTAAGTTTAATGAAAAAATCGTTAAATTTATATTTAATAATTCATACATATATTAGTAAGTAATACATACAAAAAATAATTTATTATAATTATAATAAGGTTATATTTTATAAAAATAAGATAATTTTAAGCAGTTAAAATAAAGTCAATTTAGCTACTTTAAAATAAAACTAATAGAAAAAAGGAGATTTGATATGAAAACTTTAGGATTTATTGGTTCAGGAAATATGGGAAGTGCAATGATAGGTGGTATAGTACAATCAGGATTAGTAAAGGCAGAAGATATAACTGTATCAGACTTAAGTCAAGTTGCTTTAGATAAAGTAAAAGAAGAATTTGGAGTAAATACTACAACTGATTCAAAAGTAGCTGTTACAAACTCTGATGTGGTAATAGTAGCACTTAAACCTAATATATGTGAAAAGGCTTTAACACCACTTAAAGGATTGATAGATGCAAATAAAATAATAGTATCAATAGCAGCAGGTAAAACTATAGAAAGCCTTGAAAGTTTTATAGGTTCAGATAAAAAAATAGTAAGAGTAATGCCTAATACTCCAGCTCTTGTTGGTGAAGGAATGTCGGCTCTTTGTAAAAATAGTAATGTAACTGATGAAGAGTTAAATATGATTAAGGCTCTGTTTGAGTCTTTTGGTGAGGCGGAAGTAGTATCAGAATATTTAATGGATACAGTTACAGGTATTAGTGGTTCTTCTCCTGCATATGTATTTATGTTTATAGAAGCTATGGCAGATGCAGCAGTACTAACTGGTATGCCAAGACAGCAAGCTTATAAATTTGCATCTCAAGCAGTAATGGGGTCAGCTAAGATGGTTCTTGAAACTGGAAAACATCCAGGTGAATTAAAAGATATGGTTTGTTCTCCAGCAGGAACTACTATAGAAGCAGTTAAGGTATTAGAAGAAGAAGGCTTTAGAGCAGCAGTTATAAAATCTATTGTCGCTTGTATAGATAAATCTAAAGATATGAGTAAATAACAGATATAAATGAGGTTTATTATATGATTTCTTGAATTACTTTTTTAGTATTTACTAATATTTACAAAAAAATGTATGAGGTACAAGCAAAAGAAGAGTAATTTGTTATAGAAGGAATTTAATGATTGAGTTAGATTTATTACTTAAATGTTAATAATTAAATAGATATATTTTTAACTATGTTTGAAATGTACTATTGTGAAAAATAAAGTTTATAAGTATCATTGTAAGGCTATAGGTAGATTTATGTAAAAATAAATTCACCTATAGCCTTTTTAAATTTGAAATAATATTCATGAGATAATAAAATTTACAAATGTTTTCTTCACTATAAGTTTTAAAAATATCTATAGTGTTTTACTTTTGGATATGATAAATATATTCTTATATACATTTATATTCTTATTTAGGTTCCATATCAAATATATAGTAGGATAAGTACTTTGAGATTAGGCTAAAAAATCTAGATTTTATACTTATAAAAAGTTTGATTTTAGAACTTAATAAAAGAGAGTTAAGATAGGAATATAATTTGCTTTTTCATAAATATACAAATGATATACTACTATTATAGTATTATTAATATTTATATTGGAGGTTGAACATGAGGGATGAAATTTTAAGCTTTGTAAATGAGTGTGTATTATTTAACAATTTTGATGAACTTAAAAAACAGAGTGGAGTAGTAACAGAAGATATAGTAAAAAAGTTTAATTTAAGTAGAACTCAATCAAGTAGATTATTAAATGACTTAGTAAAGTCTGATAATCTTATAAAGATAAATAGTAGACCTGTTATTTTTTTACCTAAAAATAAGATAAATGATGTAATAGGTCCTACAAAAAAAAGTATTTATGAAAATGTAGATGAACTTAACAATGAGTGCAAATTATTAAAGCAAGAGATTGTGTTTAATAGTATCATAGGGCATGATAATAGCTTAAAAGAGGTAATAGAGCAAATAAAAACTGCTGTACTCTATCCAAATGGTGGGCTTACGATAATGCTGACAGGTGATAGTGGAGTAGGAAAAACTTTTTTAGCTAAGATAATATATAAATATAGTGTAAGTAGTAATGTATTAGAAAAAAATGCCCCATATAATGTGCTAAACTGTGCACAGTATTATAATAATTTGGAGTTATTATCCAGTATATTGTTTGGATATGTGAAAGGAGCTTATACTGGAGCAAATGAATCTAGAGCAGGACTAATAGAGCAATCTGATGGTGGTGTTTTATTTTTAGATGAGGTACATAGATTAAATAGTGAAGGTCAAGAAAAGTTATTTACATTTATGGATACAGGTACATTTTCTAGAATTGGAGAGAATGGAGTAATTAGAAGAGCTAGAGTAAGATTAGTATTTGCTACAACAGAAAGCTTATCTGAGTTTTTACAAACTTTTTTAAGAAGAATACCTATAAATATTTATGTTCCTAATATAGAAGAAAGAGGAACTATTGAAAAAAGGAAAATTGTAGAACATTTTATATATGAGGAGAGTAAGGTGCTTGGTTTGCCTATAGAGATAACTCAAATTACATTAAATATGATTTTAAAGATAAAATTCAAGGGAAATATAGGTGAATGTAAAAATGTAATAAAATATGCATGTGGACGAGCATATGCAAAAAATCAAAGAAGAAATGGAAATATTTTTGTTACTCTCCAAGACCTTCCTAGAAATATTTATATAGAAAATATAGATATATTTCAATTCCAAAGTAGCAAAAGCATTGTATTTTCTCCTAAACAATTTAGTCTTGAGATATCAAATGGAGGAAATAAAAGAAATATAATATATCAAAGTGTCATAAAATGTTTAGATTACTTTGATAGACTAGAAAAAAATGAAATAACAAAAGAGCTATTTAGCAAAAAGAGTTCTAATTTAATAATTAGATTAATGGACAATTTAGTTTTTTCAAATAATGATGAAAATAATAACGTACTTATGGAACTTATAATATCGATAATGCAGGACATATTTAGAAACTTGGAAGTTAATAACAATATAAAATACGATGGGAATAATGTGTTAGCATTTTCGTCTTATCTTTATTTGAAGGAGGAGTCTTATCAATTATCTGATGAATATAAAGCTTTAGAAAGTAAATTACTAATATATTTAAGAAAAGAAAATTATAAAGAATACTCTATAGTAAATAAAGTATCAACATTAATAACGAATAGATTGGATATGTATCTTAATAATGTAGATACAATTATAATGATTATATTTATCAAGTCAACAATTATAAGAATGAAATTTAATCAAGTTAATGCGATTATTGTAGCACATGGATATGCTACTGCCAGTAGTATGGCGAATGTATGTAATCGTATCTTAGGTAAAAATGTATTTACAGCTATTGATATGCCTATAAATTCTACCATTGCTGATGTATCAAAACAAATGTCTAGATACCTAGACGGGTATAGGATAAAAAATGGTTTAATTGTGTTATTTGATATGGGCTCTCTTAATCTTATATACGGAGATTTAAAGAATAAGATAAATAGCCCAATGTTATTTATAGATCAAATATCCACTATTTCTGCACTAGAAGTAGGAAATTTGTTAATACAAGGTAAAAACATTGAAGAGATTGCAGAAATTATGGATGAAGAAATTAAACCCAATATACAATTGTATTATCCTCAAAAAAATAAAGAATATGCTATAGTATCATCTTGTTTTACAGGGATAGGTACTGCTATAAAAATCCAACATCTACTTTCAGAAAGTTTAATTGGAATAGTTGATGTTAAAATAATACCTTATGATTATGATAGTCTTGTTTCTATGGGAGATAAAGACCCAATTTTTGAAATGTATGATGTACTAGCTATAGTAGGAACTGCCAATCCAAATGTAAATGGAGTGGATTTTATACTGTTAGAGGATATAATATCAGGAAAAGGAGAAGATGATGTCTTTAGAATATTTAGTAAAGTAGTAGAAAATGAAAAAATAAAGAACATAAATGATTCTATTGTAAAGAACTTTTCATTGATTAGAGTAATAGATAGTCTGACTATTTTGGATTCGAAAAAGATAATAGAGAGAATAGAAGAGGGAATCAATGTTATAGAAAGTATTCAAAAGAAAAAGCTTCCAAATGATAAAAAGATTGCTTTATATGTTCACTTAAGTTGCATGATTGAAAGATTAGTTAGAAAAGCTGAAATTGAAGAATATACTGATATGAATTTGCTAATTAGAAACCATCATAGTGAAGTTAAATTAATAAAAAATGCATTTAGTGTGCTAGAAAAGAGTTATAGTGTGCAAATACCAATTTCAGAAATAGGATACATCTATAATATTATCTATGGTCTACCACAGTAAAATACAAGATTATAAAATAAATGAATGAAATTTAAAAAAGTATGCCGCTATTTGGCATACTTTTTGCTTTTATAAATGAGAGAATAAAAATTTTTATATATTATGGAGGATTTGAGGAAGATGGTATCTTTAATGAGAATTGATGACAGATTAATACATGGTCAGGTAGCGTATGGATGGGCAACATCACTAGGTATAAATGTAATACTAGTTGCAAATGATGAAGCGAAAAATGACCAAATGAAAGTCTTGTCATTAAATTTAGCTAAACCGAGTAATGTAACTTTATATATAAGGGGGGTAGAGGAATCTGGAGAAATAGTAGAAAAGTTTGCTTCTTCAAAGAAAAGCAATGTATTAGTATTAGTTAAAAATACTAAAGACGCTTTAGTTGTAGCTAAAAACTCAGGAGGAGTATTAAAAGAAATAAATGTAGGGGGATTAAGATATGAAGAAGGAAAGAAGAAACTTACAGATTTAGTGGCTGTTGATGATAATGATATAAATAACTTTAAAGAAATAAGTGATTTAGGTATTGATATAGAATTCAGAATGTTGCCTAGAGACAAAAAGAAGCAACTATCAGACTTAATAAAATAATTTAGGAGAAAGAAAATGAAAAAATTTTTAATTGCAACACATGGAGAATTGTCTAGAGAGCTTGTTGATACAAGTAAATTAATAATTGGTTCATTAAATAATGTTGAGTACTTTTGTATGACAAAGGATAAATCGGCAGATGATGCTGAGAAAGAGATTAGAAGCATATTATTAAATAACAAAGATAGTGAAGAATTTGTTGTATTAACAGATGTATTTGGTGGAAGTGTAGCAAATATATGTACAAATTTACTTTTACAAGGGGTTAAATTTGAGCTATTGACAGGGGTAAATTTACCAATGCTTTTATCTACTCTTTTATTAGCTGAGGAAGATACAAAACTACTAGCTAAATTAGGTTTAGAGGAAGCAAAAAATGGAATTGTTTATGTAAATGAATTATTAGAAAATCAAAATAAAATTAAGAATGTGATGTAATTAATGTAAATTTAAACTAAGTTAAGGTGGAGGTTCACTATGTTAGTACAAGCTATTATGTTAGCTATTATAGCTGGATTTGGTATATTAGATGGACGTATATTTGGTCAATCTATGTTTGACAGACCAATAGTTACAGGTATGTTAGTAGGATTAGTTCTAGGAGATATAAAGTCAGGAATTATGATTGGTGCACAACTTGAATTAATTTGGATGGGAATTGCAGGAATAGGTGCAGCTACTCCTCCAGATGTAGTAACAGGTGGTGTATTAGGTACAGCTTTTGCTATATTATCAGGAAATGGAGCAGAAGTTGCTTTAGCTGTAGCAGTGCCAGTAGCAGTCTTAGCACAATCTCTTGGAGTCTTAGTTAGAATAGTAAACTTATATTTTTCTCAAAAGGCAGTTTTCTATGCTAAACAGGCTGATTTTAAGAAGGTTACCATAATGATGTGGTTACCGGTAGTATTATTCTTTTTAAGTACATCAGTTCCAACATTTTTAGCAATTATGGTTGGTGCTGATAAAGTTACAACATTAATAAATGCAATACCTAAAGTTATATTAGATGGATTGGGTGTTGCAGGGACATTGTTACCAGCAGTAGGATTTGCATTACTTATGGATATGTTACTTTCAAAAAAAATGTCTGTATTTTTCTTTATAGGATTCCTGTTAGCATCTTATGGTGGTTTAGATATAACTGCTATAGCTCTATTTGGAGTATGTGTAGCAGTTGTATTAAACTTTTATATCAATAACAAAGAAAATAATCAAAATCCTCAATTAGCAATCAGCACTTTAACGGAAGGAGAGATTGACTTTGAATAAACTAACAAAAAAAGAATTAAGAAGTATGTTTTGGCGCTCATTTGCCCTTCAAGGTGCATTTAATTATGAAAGAATGCAAAACTTAGGTTACTGTTATTCAATGTTGCCTGCAATAAAGAAGTTATATAATAATAAAGAAAATCAAGCAAAAGCAATAGAAAGACATTTGGAGCTTTTTAATACAACAACAGTAGTAGTTCCTACAATATTAGGTATAACAGCAGCTATGGAAGAAGAAAATGCTAATAATCCAGAATTTGATGAAAGTTCAATAAGTGCTGTTAAAACAGCTCTTATGGGACCTCTTGCGGGAATTGGTGATTCACTATTTTGGGGAACATTTAGAATTATAGCTGCTGGAGTAGGAGTATCACTTGCAAAAGAAGGTAATATATTTGGTCCACTATTATTCTTACTACTATACAATATACCAGCATTTGCTCTTAGAATATTTGGACTTAAATATGGGTATCAGGTCGGAGTAAATTCTCTTGAAAGAATACAAAGAGAAGGTCTTATGGAGAAAATAATGTCTATGGCTACAATTGTTGGTTTATTTGTTGTAGGAGGAATGGTTGCAACGATGTTAAGTATAACTACTCCTCTAAAATTCAACTTAAATGGTGCAGAAGTAGTTCTACAAGATATATTAGATAAAATAATACCGAATATGCTACCTTTAAGTTTTGCATTTGTAATATATTACATGTTAAAGAGAAAGGTAAGTGTAACAAAATTAACTATAGTGATTATAGTAGGTGGAATTGTTTTACATGCTATAGGTCTGTTATAGAAACTAAATTATAATTTATTGAATATATAGATAAGGAAGGCATACAAAATGAGAATACAAGATTATATTTTAGAAACACCAGTTAGAATGAAAGAAATGATATCTAACGCAGATAATTTATTTAATGAGGTTAAGAGAGAAGATATAAAAAAGATTATAATAACAGGTTCAGGTACTAGCTATCACTCAGGAATACAAGTGCAACCTTATTTACAGAATTTATTAGATATAGATGTTGTAGAAATGTATCCATTTATGATAACTGAAGATACATTTAAGCTTGATAATGAAAATACTTTAGTAGTAGGAATATCTCAAGGTGGAAGTAGTTATTCTACATACAATGCTATGAAATTAGCTGAAGACAAAGGTTGTAAAATAGCATCTATGGCAGGATGCAAAAATGCTCTAATAGATGAGATTTCTGACTATATATTAACAGTAAATTGTGGAGAAGAAAAATCTGGAGCTAAAACAAAAGGATATTATTGTACAAAGTTAAACTTAATGTTATTAGGTCTTCAAATAGCTAGAGAAAAAGGTTCAATATCTAGTGAAAAGTATAATGAGGAAATAAATAAGATATTAGATGCAATTGATAGATTTGAAGCAGTGTATAAGTTATCTAAACAATGGATTCAAAGAAACAAAGAAAAGTTAGTTAATTCTAAAGAAATAAGAATAATAGGTCATTCTGAAATATATGGAGATACATTAGAAGCAGCATTAAAGTTATTAGAAACAATGAGAATACCTGTAACTGGGTATGAATTTGAAGAGTTTATACATGGTATATATAATGCTATAAATAGTGATTCTACTATATTTATACTAGATACAGGAAAAGAGCCTAGAGTAACTAAGATGGTTGAAGTACTTTCTGGTTGGACAGAAAATGTATTTGCTATAGGTAGAGATGTCATGGAAGACGATAAAAACTTAAAAATAGATGTTACAGATAATCCTTACTATCAAACATTTAACTTCATAGTACCTATACAATTGATATGTGGAGAAATACCTATATTAAGAGGAATAGACCCAAGTATTCCAAAAGATACTAAGTTCCACATGAAGTTAGGTAGCAAGAAGCTGAATAAGTAAAAAAGAAGCTGTCACACTGCAATTTAAAATTGTTTGTGTGATAGCTTCTTATTTTAAAATTAAAACATTTACATGTTAATGTGTACTACTTTTTTTATTACTATCTTCCTCACTTGAGCAAGAGCCTGGACATCCAGAGCAACCAGAACATCCACTACATCCACTTTTGTTATTTGTAGACTTGAATTTATTAAATAAAATAAAAAGTGCAAGGACTATAATTATTCCACCTATCAAAGCCTCCATTATTGAATTACCCATAAATAGTACTCCACCTATACCTTTAACTATAAAAGCCATTATCCATGCTAGTATAAACTGATATGCAAATGATGCAAACATCATTTTATTGCCATATTCTTTTTTCATAGTTGCAAGTGCAGCTATACATGGAGTATATAAAGCAGTAAATATCAAGAAAGTATATGCAGTAACTCCATTAAATATTGTTGGCAATACAACAGTCAGATTACCATATAGTATATTTAAAGAGTTCACTACGATTTCTTTTGCTCCAAGACCACTTAAAATGGCAACTGAAGTTCTCCAATCATCAAAACCAAGAGGTTTGAATATAGGAGATATAATGTGCCCTAGAGTAGCCAAGAAGCTTACATTTATATCTTCTGTATATCCAAAAACATTGAATGAAGAAAGTCCCCAAATTACGACTGACATTGCAAACATGACAGTAACAACTCTTATCAAGAAACCTTTTGATTTATTCCATGTATTTTTAATAAGTGCACTTATAGTAGGTATTCTATATTCTGGCAATTCTAGTATAAATGGTTCAGCCTCTGTTTTAAATGCTGTCTTATTTAAGAATAATGCAATTACAATTGCCATAACTATACCAACTAAGTATAGTGATGTAGTTACTAAGGCAGCATTATGTGGAAAGAATATAGCTACAAATAGTGCATATATAGGTAGCTTTGCTCCACAAGTCATAAGTGGTGCAATAAGAGCTGTAACTCTTCTATCTTTTTCACTTTCTAATGTTCTAGTTGCCATTATAGCTGGAGAAGAACATCCCATACCCATAACTATAGGTATAAAAGCTTTACCAGATAGACCAACCTTTCTCATAATCTTATCCATTAAAAATGCTGTTCTTGACATATATCCACTATCTTCAAACAACGATATACCAAAGAATAATGTAAATATTAAAGGGAAGAATGGTAAAGTACCACCAACACCTCCAATTATTCCATCAACTATAAGTGACTTAAACCATGGGCTAGAGTTGGATAATATATCACTAACAGGTGCAGAAATATAAGCTTCTATAAGACCAGCAAAGCCCTCTTGTAGTGGTCCTCCAACCCAATCAAAGGTAAATTTAAATAAGAGGAACAATACACCAATAAATATCGGATAGGCTAATATAGGATTTAAAACTATATTGTCTATTTTATCACTGATAGATTTTTTCTGTATGTATGTAGTTTTTGTACATCTTGATAAAATGGATTCTAATTTTTTATATGTTTCTGTTTCACTTCCAAAGTTTTTCTGATATATAAAAGCTTTTTGTGTAGCTCCTTTAATTTCTTCTTCTATTCTCTCAACGCCATTTTTCTTTTTTGCTATAATTGGAACAACAATTACTCCAAGTTCTTCGCCTAGTTTTTTAGCATCTATATTAACTCCCTTAGATTCTGCAATGTCTAACATATTAAGCAGTATAACTATAGGTTTGTTAAATTGCATAAGTTGAGTTGTTAGGTAAAGGTTTCTTGATAAATTAGAGGCATCAACTACATTTACTATTACATCGACATCTTCATTTTCTAAATATGATTTAGAAACCTTTTCTTCGTTTGAGAAAGTATCCATTGCATATATACCAGGTAAATCTACAACTTTTATTTCTTTCCCAAGAAATCCTTCTTTTTTTTCTATAGTAACACCAGGCCAGTTACCTACATATTGATTTGAACCTGTAAGTAGGTTGAAAACAGTAGTTTTACCGACATTTGGGTTTCCTAATAATGCTACATTAATCACAGGTAGCTCCTCCTCTATTATTGTAAAGAAATATTTTTAGCATCAGATTTTCTAATGGCAAGGTCAAAACCTCTAAATCTAATTATAATTGGGTCTCCAAATGGAGCAACCTTTTTAACTTCTATTTCAGTACTATTTATACATCCAAGTGCAAGTAATCTTTTAGATAATTTAATGTTTCCATCTATACTATTAATAAGTCCTTTTTCTCCTATTTTTAAATCGTAAACAGTCATTATTAACACCTCCTAATGAAATTCATTATCATTAAAATTGTAACAAGTATGATGCAAAAAGTCAAGAATTATAGAGGCAATTGTGCGTTGAAATAACTAATATTTATTCTAAACAGATTAAAAAATATTTTAGTCTAAATTAGGTGCTTTTATATATTTTGTATTATAATGTAATATGATAGATAAAATTTGGAGGAGTTAACTTAATGAAAACTAGAAAAATGACATTTTTAGGTCTTATGATAGGGTATAGTTTAGCTTTATATGTATTAGAGACATATATACCAAATCCTCTTATAGTTATATTTCCAGGGGCGAAATTGGGTTTGAGTAATATTATAACTTTAATTTCATTGATGTTGTTAGGTGTCAAAGATACTGTTATAATTGTTACTATCAGGGTAATTTTGTCATCAATATTCGCAGGCCCTTTATCATATCTATTATTTAGTATAGGAGGAACTTATCTAAGTCTTTTATTTATGTATTTATCAAGTAAAATAAAAGGATTATCAATAATAGGGATAAGCATTATAGGTGCAATAGGGCATAATATAGGTCAATTAATAGTTGCAAGTTTAATCATAGAAAATATACTTGCTATAGGATACTTACCATTTATGTTAATGGCATCATTAGTAACTGGTATGTTTGTAGGTTTAGTATCCAGGTATACAATACCTAAATTAAAACATTTTTATAGTAAGTTTTATTGACATAATATTGACAAAATATAATATTGTTTGATAAAATGTATATAAAAATATACAAATTTGTAATAGTGGTGATTATTATGGCGAACAATGAATTAGAAGCGTTAAAAAATGAGATTGAAGCAGTTAGGGAAGAGATAAATACATACATAGAATATCCAGAAATATTTCAAGAAGAGTTAGTAGAATCGAGCAAGAAAATAGATATATTAATAAATAAATACATGTACCTAAGCAAATAGCCCACAATTGTGGGTTTTTTTGTATCAAAAATTAACAGATGGCTATATTTTACATATATTAATAATAATATTAAGATATAAAATAATATTTCTGATGTGTAAATTATCTGTAGGACATAAGTTGTGATTAAGTCAGGAGGTTTTATATTATGATTGATATAGGAAGTAAGGAGATAGCAATAAGGTTACTATTAGCACTAATAATAGGAGGAATAATAGGTCTAGAGAGAGAAAAAATAAGGCAGTTTGCAGGATTTAGGACACATATATTAATTGCAACAGGTTCTTGTATTGTTTCAATAACTTCGATTCAGCTATTTTTTGATTATAATTTGTATACAAATGCTGACCCAGCAAGAATGCCTGCTCAAGTGTTATCTGGAATTGGTTTTTTAGGTGCAGGAGCAATTTTAAAAAATAAAGGTGGAGTAAAAGGACTTACTACAGCTGCTGGGATGTGGGCAACTGCATGTATTGGTATAGCAGTGGGTTATGGTTATTATGAATTATCGATTTTAGGTGGATTATTTGTAATGATAGCATTATTTGTGCTTAGGATAATCAATACATTTTTATTTAGCCAAGAAAAAAATGTATTAATATTAAAATTAAGCAATTTGGATTCTATACCTTTTTTATATGATAAATTTGAAAAAAATCAACTTATTGTAAGAAACATGGAAATAGAATGTCGTAATGAGGAATACTGGAAGGTCAATTTTTTTGTATCTTATGGTAAGAGAATCCATTTACATGATGTTATGAAAGAAATAAATATGATAGAAGGAGTAATAAATGTAGATTATTTGGACTAAAATATATACAATATATTTTGTAAAGTGAATAAAATATAAAACAAATTAAAATAGAGGTGTATGATATGGGAACTGATAGAAGTACAATAGAAGAAAAATATAAGTGGAAGATAGATAAGATGTATTCCAGTAAAGATGAAATAGAAAAAGACATAAGCAAAGTAAAAAATCTTATCCAAGAAGTAAAAGAATATAAAGGGAAACTTTCTGAGAGTAAGGAGAATTTATATAAAGTATTAAATATCTCTGAAAATGCATCTAGAATTGTTCAAAATCTATATGTATATACTCATATGAAACAACATGAAGATACTAGAATCAATGATAATCAAGGAAGAGCTACTAAGACAGAAATGCTATCTACTGATTTGGGTGTGGCTACCTCTTATATAGTTCCAGAAATACTGGCTATAGAAGAAAATAAGTTAAATGAATATTTAAAAGATGAGAAGTTATCTTTTTATACAAAATATATAAAGGATATATTAAGAGATAAACCACATACTTTGAGTGAGAGAGAAGAAGAAATACTTGCAGCTACATCAGAATTATCAACAGTTCCAGAAAATGTATACGATATGTTAGCATATGCAGATATGGAATTTCCTGAAATAGAAGATGAAGAGGGTAATAAGGTTAAGCTTTCTCATTCAAATTACTCTTTATTTATAAAAAGTAAAAATAGTAGAGTTAGAAAAGACGCTTTTGAAGGTGAATTTTCGACTTATGAGAAATATAAAAATACATTTGCATCAACACTTTATGGTGGAATAAAATCAGAAATATTTTACGCAAAAACTAGAAAGTATAATTCAGCAATAGAAGCATCTTTATTTTCAGATGATGTAAGTTTGGATGTCTACAATAATCTTATATCAGCTATAGATGAAAGTCTTCCTATTTTAAATAAATATGTTGAACTTAAAAAGAAATTTTTAGGGTTAAATGAAATACACATGTATGATTTATATGTTCCTTTAACAGATAAGTTTGACATGGATATACCATATGATAAAGCGCAGAATATTATATTAGATGCACTTAAGCCTTTAGGAGAAGAGTATTTGAAAGTTGTAAAAAGTGCTTTTGATGAAGGTTGGATTGATGTATATGATAATGAAGGAAAAAAAGGAGGCGCTTATTCTTGGGGAAGTTATGATTCGCATCCTTATATATTAATGAGTTATAAAAATGACCTTAATTCTTTATTTACTTTAATTCATGAATTAGGTCACTCTGTCCATAGTCATTATTCAAGAACTAGTCAACCGTTTTTATATTCAGATTATAAGATATTCGTTGCAGAAGTTGCATCTACATTGAATGAATTACTTCTTATAAATTATTTATTAGAAAATTCTAAGTCTAAAGATGAAACTATATACCTATTAAATTATTATTTAGAACAATTTAGAACTACAGTTCATAGACAAACTATGTTTGCTGAGTTTGAAAAAATTGTACATGCAAAGGTAGAGAATGGAGAGCCACTTACTGCTGATGAATTTACTGACATATACTATAAATTAAATGAAAAGTATTATGGAAAATCTGCAATAGTAGATAAACAAATAGGAATAGAATGGGCTAGAATTCCTCATTTTTATTCAAATTTCTATGTGTATAAATATGCTACAGGATTTTCAGCTGCAAGTGCTTTAAGTCAACAGATACTTTCAGAAGGCAGTACTGCTGTAGATAGATATATAAACTTCTTAAAAAGTGGAGGGTCAGAGTATCCTTTAGAACAATTAAAATCTGCTGGTGTAGATATGGCGAAAAAAGAATCTATAGAGGAAGCTCTAAATGTATTTGGTAGTTTAGTTAATAGACTAGAAAAAGAGTTATAGAAATACGATAAATTAATAGTGTCATTAAAAATTTATAATAATACTAGATAGTGTATTATATTCATATAATATTAAAATAGCTTTAAAAAATTAATTCAATTGAGAATATACCATATAAAATTAAATTTTTACATGTATTTAACAATATTTACACTTACTTAACCTCGCTCTAATATTCACTTAACAAAAAATATGTATTATTAAAATATAGAGAATATGACAATCAAAAAATTAAAATATAAGCGGGGGTAAGTAAAATGTTTAAAAAGAAAATAGGAGTTCTTTTAGCTAGTACAATGTTAGTTGGAGCTTTAGCAGTAGGATGTGGTTCTAACTCAGGAGGTTCAGGAGATTCAAGTAAAGTTTCTGTTTCAGGTTCGACTTCAATAGGTCCCCTTATGGAAACTATTGGAGAAAAGTTTCAGGAGAAAAATGAAGGTGTTAGCGTAGAAGTACAACAAATTGGTTCTTCTGGAGGTATAAAAAATGCTATAGAAGGAACATCTGAAATAGGAATGAGTTCAAGAGATTTAAAAGATGAAGAAAAAAGTGCTGGATTAAAGGAAACTAAGATAGCAATAGATGGTATAGCATTGATAACTAATACTGCTAACACAGTAAAAAATCTAACAATGGACCAAGTTAAAGGTATATATACAGGAAAGATAACTAACTGGAAAGAAGTAGGAGGAAATGATGCGCCAATAGTAATAGTATCAAGAGAAGAAGGTTCAGGAACTAGAGATGGATTCCAAGAAATTGTAGGATTTGAATCAGAAGAATTAAGTAAAGATGTACAAATAAGTGATGGTTCAGGAAATATAAAAACTACAGTTGAAGGAAATGAAAATGCTATAGGATATATATCATTTGGATATGTTGATGAGAAAGTGAATAGTTTAAAAGTGAATGATGTTGAACCAACTGATGCAAATGTAATAGATAATAAATATCCAATATCAAGACCATTTATATTAGTCAATAAGGAAGACAATTTATCAGAAAAAGGAAAAGCTTTAATAGATTATATATTGAGTGATGAAGGACAAGCACTTGTTTCAGAAAAAGGATTTATCAAAGTTAATAAGTAAGATGAATATTTAATATAAGATAAATATATAGTACCCTGCAAGATAAGCTCATAAAAATGTTGCTATAACTTGCAGGGTATTGTCTATTATTGGTGATATAAGTATAAATATTTTTAGAGATAATAAATATTTTAGTACATTATATCTAAAAAATATGGAAATATTGACAAAATAATATTACAATGTTAGAATAAAAAAGAAATTTACCAAAACATATTAAAGATTTTTAATAAAAATATTTTAGAAACTGAGAAGTATATCTTATTATTGGGCATCTAGAGGTATATGGAGTTAGTGGTGCAACCGGCTATGAATATAATTTTTATATTGCATAGTCTTTTTTTGTTTTAAAATTAACAAAAAAATTGTAAAATTTGAAAATTATCATATTGGTAGTTGGATTTCTAATGATAGATGGAATATAACTTTTTTAAAGTAGCCCTTTGTTGAAAAAAGGAAATTTTTTTAAAAATATAATACAATTATAATAAGAAAATAATGCTTTCATAAATATTAGGATACAGAATGTAAACCTTTTGCAACAAAATATTTACCAAAATAATACAATTTATTTTATATTATAACCATATAAATCACATAAATCAATACTCAAACTGGGTAATGAACAAGTTTCTAGAAAAATAATAGATTTATGATATAAAACTACCTTAAGCTCCATTTTCCAAAATCGGAGACTTTGATTAGTATTTAATAATAAATATTAATATTTAAGACAATATTAAATAATTATTCGAAAATACTTAAGGATTATAGTGCGGTTTGTAAAGATATTATAAAATAATAATACTAATTATATAAAAAATAAAACATTATAATTTATAATGATTAAAACTTGAGACTATGATTAAAATATTTTTGAATGGAGTGGTGTAATGTACAACTTACTGGTTGGAAATGATGATGTTTACATTTTAAAAATAAATCAAATTTATTTTTAAAATAGAGGTCTTAATGTATATACGTCGGAAGATGCTATGAAGATAATAGAAAGTATAGTTTTAGATTGTGTAATCCTGGATATTGTATTGCCAGACATAGATGGATATAAAAATTTACTATTGTATAAAAGAAAAGGTTAACATACTTCTAATATTTTTATCTAATTATGAGCATGAAGAAGAAAGAGTTTTTGGATTCTTAGCTGGAGGAGATTATTATATAATCAAATCTGGAGAATACCTAATATTGGAGACCAACATACAGTATAGATTCATTAGGAAATGTGGGTAAAGAAATCTATTAGATATACATGTATCCTCTTTATTATGATGATAAATAGGAATAGAATAATAATAAAAGAAAAATGAAAAGCTCACAAAAAATCTTTAGTATGAAGTTGAAGTAATGAATAATGAACGTAAAAAGTTTTGGGCAGATGTAGCACATGATTTAAAGAAACCTGTTTCAGATATACAGGAATTCATAGATTTAATATAAGGTTGGGAATGTTCATGTAGATAAAGAGAGAAACATATCTTTTAAGCTTTATTCCAGTTGATGAAAATATAATTTTGTCAATAGATAAAGAAAATGGATTTGTAATTATTGAAATTTATGATAATGGAAAGGAATACCCTCAGAAAATATACCAAAGATATTTGATTGATTATTTATAGAAAGATATAGTAATAAACAAAAAGATTAAGGGTTAAGATTATATATGGTCAAATACATTATAAGAGAGCATTATGGAGAAATCTTTGTAGATTTAGAGTAAGAAAAGGAACTGTTTTTACAATAAAATTAAGTCTATGTTTTTTATAATAATAGCTTATTAATATAAAAGAATAATGATATTTAGGAGTGATTATAATGCAAACTAAGATATTGATAATAGATGGAGACAAAGATAATTGCCAGAAACTAAAAAGATTTCTGGAGGAAAAAGGAATAAGTATAGATTTAGCATATAATTGTGAAGAAGCTATTGGTAAAGTATTTAGTAACAAATATGATTTAATATTTTTAGAAATAATTCTAACTGATGGTGATGGATGGACTCTTTGTAAAAAAATTAGAAATGTAACTACATGTCCAATTGTGTATATGACTTACATAAATGAAGACCAAAGCATTTTAAATGCTTTAAATTCTGGTGGAGATGATTACTTAATAAAGTCTCTAAACTTAGAAATACTATATGCAAAAGTAAAAGCTATTTTAAGAAGAATGAATTCATATGTAAATAATAATGAAAATAATACAAAGTTAGAGGAATATAATAGAACTAGTGGAGTAATAAAGTTAGAAGATAAAATAATAAAATTGACTCCAACAGAAAATAAGTTGTTAAACTTTTTTATAGAGAATCCTGAAAAGACATTAACTATTAAAGAGATATATGAACATGTATGGATGAATGAATACTTAGAGGATAACTATAGTGTGGTAGTTGCAGTGAACGGATTAAGAAAGAAGATAGAGAAAGATTATAAGAATCCTCAAAAGATTATAACAATAAGAGGAGCTGGGTATTATTTTAATAGGTAATTAGAAATTATGAAAATGATATATCAGGAATAGAGAACCAAGTGATTGGAATGTACTCAAAAGGCATGTCCACTTGAGATATATCAAGCCACCTTAAAAGTATTTACGGAATTGATATATATCATTCTCTAATAGCTAAAATTACTGATAGAGAGTTCTACCTTTAGCTCATGAATGGCAAAACAGACCTCTTGATATGATTTATCCAATTGTATTTATGGATGCTATACATTATAAAGTTAGAAGTGAAGGTAGAATAATAAACAAAGCAGCCTATA
>NZ_JAGWCV010000014.1:0-71636 GCF_020657735.1 Clostridioides sp. ZZV15-6383
GCAATTCAAGTAGTATTGGATAGGTTCTATCCTATCTCTACATATAGGTTTCCCTATATGCTGACTATTTTAGCTACTAACTCATGACTAAAGTCACGAGTGTGTGTAGCTATTTTTTAATCAAATAGTTTAAAATTAACATCTAAATTATCAATAGGTTCAACTACTTCATGTGAAAAATTATTTCTGTCCATAATAACCTCCTTCCTATAATTTTAAATTATAACTAGTCAATTTATAATATTCAATAATAAAAAGATAATATCGACTAATAAATTAGACAATAAACATACTTAAGAAAACAAATAAAATCAAATATAATAACTGTATATTAAAATAACTTAAAAAAATTATTTTAGTATAAGTGCAAAATATACCTATTTAAATAAGATAAGATGGGAGGATTTTATGTGTATATAAAAGGTGTAAACTTAGGAAGTTGGTTAGTTCTAGAAAAATGGATGACCCCAAGTTTATTTGAAGGTACAGAAGCTGAAGATGAATACTATTTACCAAGACAACTTTCAAGGGAGGCATATGAATCTAGAATTAAGATTCATCGTAGTGAGTACATCACAGAGAGAGATTTTGCAACGATTAAATCTATGGGATTTAATTCAGTTCGTATACCAGTACCATATTTTATTTTTGGTGATTGTGAACCATTTATAGGGTGTGTTAAAGAACTTGATAAAGCATTTGCTTGGGCAGATAAGTATGGACTTAGTATATTGATAGATTTACATACAGTTCCAGGAAGCCAAAATGGATTTGATAATGGAGGAATATCAGGAGTATGTAACTGGTCACAAAATCCAGAATATGTAGAGTTTACTTTAAATGTATTAGAAAGGCTTGCAAAACGTTATGGAATGAGAAATGAATTGTATGGAATTCAAATTTTAAATGAACCAATAACAGAAAGAATGTGGAATATAATGAATGTTCCAAACCGATTTAAGGCTGTAGATAAAGAGATGGCAAGAAGAAGTAAACCTAATTCATTAGAATTTTTACGTGATTTTTATATAAAAGCATATAAAGTAATGCGTCCTTATATGAGCGAGGAAAACGTTATAGTATTTCATGATGCATTTGAATTAAAAGCATGGAAAGACTTTATGAGAGAGAAAGAGTTTAAAAATGTTGTTCTAGATACACACCAATATCTGATGTTAGCTGAAGCAGATGGATGTGAGCAGAATATTGATAGCTATGTTAAATATATTAAAGAAAATTATGCTAAGGATATTTTACAAATGCAAAAATATTTTCCTATTATATGTGGAGAGTGGAGCTTATTTAATTCATATGCTTGTGGTACAGATACAGCTGGAGGTCAATCGCCTTTGAATGGGATTGAATCAAATATGGATAAATTATCAAAAGACGAAAAAAGAGAATTATATAGGAAGATAGCAAAAGCACAGCTTGATGCGTGGAGAAATGGAAGTGGTCACTACTATTGGAACTATAAGTTATTACTAGATACAGTTAACGAAGAAGGCTGGATAGGCTGGGATAGTTGGGACCTAGGCAAATGTGTAGCTCAAGGATGGTATCCTATAGAATATTAAACTAAAATTGGAGGAAAAGATATGATTAAAAACCCTATACTTCCAGGTTTTAATCCAGACCCTTGTATTTGTAGGAAGGGAGATGACTATTATCTTGTGGTTTCATCTTTTGAATGGTTTCCAGGTATACCTGTTTATCACTCTAAAGATTTAAAAAATTGGGAGCTATATACTCATATTTTAACAGATGAAACAAAAATAGATTTAAAGAAGCTTCCTTCATCTAAGGGAATTTGGGCACCCTGTTTGACTTATTGTGAAGAAGAAGATTTATTTTACATAGTTTATGGAATTATGAATTCTATGAATGCAAGATATTTTGATGT
Source organism: Clostridioides sp. ZZV15-6383 (assembly GCF_020657735.1). Classification (NCBI taxonomy): domain Bacteria; kingdom Bacillati; phylum Bacillota; class Clostridia; order Peptostreptococcales; family Peptostreptococcaceae; genus Clostridioides; species Clostridioides sp. ZZV15-6383. Next base: position 1,904 of record NZ_JAGWCV010000014.1, read on the forward strand.
TGATAATTATTTAATTACATCAAAAGATATAAAGGGAGAGTGGAGTGAACCAGTATACCTACACTCATCAGGATTTGATGCATCTATTTTTCATGATGATGATGGTAAAAAGTGGATTTCATCATTAGACTGGGAAACTAGAGAAGGATATGAAAAACCTGGTGTTATATGTTTAGTGGAATACTGTACAGAAAAAAAAGAAATAGTAGGGTATCCAAAGAGAATATGGTCAGGAGGAACTGATAGAGGTTGTATTGAGGCACCACATATAACTAAGCGTGGAGATTATTATTATATAATGTGTGCAGAAGGTGGAACTGGATATGGTCATAGTGTAACCATGGGAAGAGCTAAAAACATATGGGGGCCTTATGAAAAAGATTCAATGAATCCAATTGTAACCTCAATGCCAGGAGATTTTTATGAGAGGCATGACCCTGCTCATCTAAAGCCTAAATACTACAATCCAGAATCAAAACTTCAAAAATCTGGTCATGGAAGCTATATAGAAACACCAACAGGTGAAGTATATTTAGTTCATCTTACATCTAGACCATTTGTACCAGAGTTAAGGTGTACTTTAGGTAGAGAAACAGCTATTCAAAAAATGAAATGGACAGATGATAACTGGCTTCGAATGGAAGAAGGTAGTAATTTGGCAAAAGAATATGTATCAGAAAGTAAACTAGAAGAACATTTAGTTTCATCTATACCAAGTTTTGATGACTTTGATTCAAATGAATTAGGTTTACAATACTATGCTCCTAGGATTTCACCATTATCATTTGCAGATGTTACGTCTAGGCCAGGATATGTAAGGATTAGAGGACAAGAATCAAGAACATCATTAAATAGAGTGAGCATATTGGCAAGGAAGTTAACTTCAGTATATGCAAGAATAACTACTAAGATGGAGTTTTACCCAGAAGTACATCAGCATAGTGCAGGCTTGATAATGTATTACGATAATATGAATTATATCAATCTAAGAAAGTACTATAGTGAAACATTGGGTCAAAGTGCACTATCAATAATACATCTTGAAAATGGGGAGAAAACAGAGTTTTTAAATACTAGGATACCAATAAAAGATATACCAATATATCTTCGTTTGCATATACAAGGTCGTAAGTCATATTTCGAATGGAGCTATGATGAAAAAAACTACCAAAGAATAGGGAAGATATTTGATACAACTAAGTTTTCAGATGAGTACTGTAAATATGGAGAATTTACAGGTACATTTATAGGGTTAACTTGTGCAGACCGTGTAAAGCATAAGCACTATGCTGATTTTGATTTCTTTGAATATATAGCAGATGAATCAAAAGATGTAGATTAATAAAATCATTACTAAAATTTTCAGAGCAAAGGTAAGACTTATGCTCTGAAATAAGAAACATTAGAAGGTAAATCTTACAAGAAGGAGTATGGGATTATGAATACTGAAGTTAATGTTAAAGCAACTACTATTAAATATGAAAAGACTTCATTTTTTGAAAGAGTCTCTTATGGATGTGGGGATTTAGGGTGCAATATCATATACTCAGCGATGTCAGCATTTTTATTGTTTTATTATACTAATTACGCAGATGTTAGTGCAGCTGCTGTAGGTAGTATTATGCTTATATCTAGAATATTGGATGGTTTTAGTGACTTAACAATGGGGATTATAGTAGATAGGACTAAATCTAAACATGGTAAGGCTAGGCCTTGGATTTTAAGAATGGCGATTCCTTTTGCCATAGCAGCAGTATTATTATTTTCTGTTCCATCAAGTCTTGGAGCCACTTCTAAATTAATTTATATTTTTATTACATATAACTTAGTTTCTACTGTTATTTATACAGCAATCAATGTACCTTATGCAACACTAAATTCACTTATAACTCAAGACCAGTATGAAAGAGGAGTATTAAGTATATTTAGAATGATATTAGCAACTTGTGGTACTTTAATAATAAATGGACTTACATTACCTCTAGTTGAATATTTTGGAAATAATTTATCAGCATGGACTAAAACATTTTTTGTATTTGGAATAGCATCTATAATGGTATTTTTTATAACATTTACTGGAACCAAGGAAAGAGTAAAAGCAGTTAAGCAAGATAAGAATGAAGTAATACCATTTAAAATAGGTATTAAATCTTTATTTAGAAATAAGTACTGGATACAAATAACATTATGCTTAGTTTGCATATTTATTGTGTTTGCGATAAATGGTGGTTCATCTGTATATTATGCAAAGTTTATTTTAGGAGATGAAAAATTATTTGGTCCCATAAATATGGTTTCCAATATATCTCAAATTATAGCTATGTTTATGGTTGCTCCTTTTATAAAGAAATTTGGAAAAAGAAATGTATTAATAGTCGGTTCAATAATATTAATATCGTCAAATGTTATGTTCATAATATCTGGGCAAAACTATATTGGAATAATATCTGCAAGTGTTATAAAGGGAATAGGGAGTGCTGGAATAGCAGCAACAATGTTTGCTATTGTTTCAGATACTATTGAATATGGAGAATGGAAGACTGGATATAGAACTGAGGGGCTTATAAATAGTGCATCTAGCTTTGGGTTTAAAGTCGGAAATGGGTTAGGTTCAGCGATATTAGGTGCAGTATTATCAATTGGTGGTTATGTAGGAACATCAGATACTCAAAGTGATTTAGCTATAGTATCAATAAAAGTATGTTTTATATACTTACCTATACTTATAACAATATTACAAATTATAATAATGTCTTTTTATAAGCTTGACGAAGAATATGATACTATACTTAATGAATTAAATGATAAATAATGAAGATGACATTTAGCAATTAGAAATAATACATAATACGAATTAAGTGGTAATGTTTCAACTGTTTAAGGACACGGTGGTACAAGAAAAGTATCACCGTTTTTTTGTTATGCAAAAAAAACAGTTGACTTTTTATATGACCCCCTTCTATAATGTTACTGAAATTAAGTAAAATAATTGAACAAATGTAAAGATAATTGGAAAAGCTTGATTTTGGAGGAAAGCAAATGAAAAAAATTGGAGACTTAAGATTAATGATGAAGTGTTGTTCACTTTATTATGAAGATAATTTGAATCAACAGGAAATAGCAAATCAATTGGGAATATCAAGACCAACAATATCAAGAATATTAAAAGAAGCTTTTGAGCAAGGAATAGTAAAAATACAGATAGTTGATGTTTTGAAAAATGACTATCAAAAAATAGAGAGAAGTCTAGAAAGAAAATATAAATTAAAAGAAGTAATAGTAGTAGATGATAAACAGGATTCACTAACACAAAAACAAGAACTAGCAAGAGCTGTATCTGAATATTTAACTAGAGTAGTAAAGGAAAATGATATAATAGGCGTTTCAATAGGAACAACACTAAAAGAAATACCTAGATATGTAGAAAAAAATAACTGTAAAAATGTTACATTCATACCTCTATTAGGTGGGATTGGAGACAATGAAATAGATATTCATGCAAATCAAATAGCAGTAAGTTTAGCAAGGGCTTTTGGAGGTGATTTTAAATTATTACATGCTCCAGCTGTTATGTCTGACTTGTCTACAAAAGAAAAACTTTGCAAAGATGAAAAAATTAAAGAAGTACTAGATTTAATAGATAAAACAACCATAGCAATTGTAGGTATAGGAAATCCTATGAGCTTAAACTCAACAATAATGGCTTCTGGATATATGCATGAAGCAGATATAGAGGATTTAAAAAAATACAACTCAATAGGTGCAATTTGTTTGCAAGCTTTTGATAAAGAAGGGAAAACTTCTATACTTGAATTTAATCAAAGAGTATTAGGCGTAAAGCTAGAAGATTTAAAAAAGATAAAAAGAACAATCGGTGTAGCTTCAGGAGATGAAAAAATAGAGGCAATAAAGGCATCATTAAAAGCGAAATTTATAAATAGTTTAGCAATTAATCACAGTTTAGCAATTGAATTATTAGAAGATTGTGACTAATAAAAAGATAGATAAAAGTTAATAGGAGGGAATGTATATGTCAATATCAAAAGAAACATTGCTTGAAATGTATAAGAGAATGAATCAGGCTAGAAAATTTGAAGAGAAAGTTAGTTGGTTTTTTGCAAGAGGTATGGTACATGGAACAACTCACTTATCTGTAGGTCAAGAAGCATCAAGTGTGGCAGCTGTAATGGCTTTAGAAAAAGGAGATTTAGTATCACTAACTCATAGAGGGCATAGTCAATTTATAGGAATGGGAATAGACCTAAATAAAATGATGGCTGAACTTATGGGTAAAGAAACTGGTTTTTGTAAGGGAAAAGGAGGCTCAATGCATATAGCAGATATTGAGTCAGGTAACTTAGGAGCAAATGGCGTTGTAGGTGGAGGTCTTACAATAGCTCCAGGAGCTGCACTTACACAACAATATAAAAAAACAGGAAAAATAGTTTTATGTAGTTTTGGTGATGGAGCATCAAATGAAGGTACTTTTCATGAAGGAATAAATTTATCATCAATATGGAAGTTGCCAATAATATTTTACTGTGAGAATAATTTATATGGTATGTCAACAAGTATAAAACGTCATATGAATATAGAAAGTATTGCTACTAGAGCAGCTTCTTATGGTATAGAAGGTATATCAATAGATGGATATAATCCAATAGAAGTATATGAAACAGTACAAAAAGCGGCTGAGAAATGCAGAAGAGGAGAAGGACCTGTATTGATTGAAAGTAGAACTTATAGATGGTTAGGTCACTCAAAGTCAGATGCAAATGTATATAGAACAAAAGAAGAAATAGAATCATGGAAAGCAAAAGACCCTATTGAATTCTTAAGAAATTATCTTATAGAAAATAATATATCTAATGAAAATGAATTAGATAAAATTCAAGAGTTTGCAAAGCAATCAATAGAAGATGCAGTAGAGTTTGCTCAAAATAGTCCAAATCCAAAAATAGAGTCTTTATTAGAGGATGTATATGCAGACTAAGAATGGTAAAGGAGGAAAATAAAAATGAGTACAAGAGAATTAACATATGCACAAGCGATAAAAGAAGCAATGTCAGAAGAAATGAGAAGAGATGAAAATGTAATATTTATGGGAGAAGATATAGGAATATATGGAGGAGCATTTGGCGTATCAGTAGGTATGATAGATGAATTCGGACCAGAAAGAGTAAGAGATACTCCTATATCAGAAGCAGCTATAGCAGGAGCAGCAGCAGGAGCAGCAGCAACTGGTTTAAGACCTATTATGGAAGTAATGTTTATGGACTTTGTAACAATTTCTATGGACGCAATTGTAAATCAAGCGGCCAAAATGAGATATATGTTTGGAGGAAAAGCACAGGTTCCAATGGTTGTTAGATGCCCAGGTGGTTCTGGAACTGGTTCAGCAGAACAACATTCACAAAGTTTAGAAGCTTGGTTCTGTCATGTTCCAGGAGTAAAAGTAGTTGCACCCTCTACACCAGAAGATGCTAAAGGGTTATTAAAAGCAGCTATAAGAGACAATAATCCAGTCATATTTGTTGAGAATAAATTGTTATATAGAAAAAAAGGGGTTGTGCCAGAAGATGATTATGTAATTGAGATTGGTAAGGCAGATATTAAAAGAGAAGGTACAGATGTTACAGTAATTACTTATGGAAGAATGTTACAAAGTGTTGAGGAAGCAGCAGAGAAACTATCAAAAGAAAATATAAATGTAGAAATTATAGACTTAAGAACTTTATATCCATTGGATAAAGAAACTATAGTGAAAAGTGTATGCAAAACTGGAAGAGTTCTAATTTGTCATGAAGCAGCTAAGACTGGTGGACTAGGTGGAGAAATATCAGCCTTAATAACAGAAAGTGAATCATTTGATTATTTAGATGCACCTGTAAAAAGAATCTGTGGAAAAGATGTGCCAATACCATATAATCCAGAGTTAGAAAAAGCAGTTGTCCCAAGAGTTGATGAAATAGAAGAAGCAATAAAATCTTTAATTGTTAGATAAGGAGGGATAGATATGGTGGCAAATAAAGTAAAAGCCACACCAGCAGCTAGAAATCAAGCAAGAAAAGATAATATAAAATTAGATAAGCTGATTGGAAGTGGAGAAAATGGAAGAATTCATTTAGTTGATGTATTAAATTATTTAAAAGACAATAAAGCAAATACTACTCCTTTAGCTAAAAGAATAGCAGAAGATTTAAACATAGATTTAGAAACTATTGTAGGTACTGGATATAACGGAAAAATAAGAAAATGCGATGTAGAAAAATTAACTGCAAAAGAAACTATTGTATCAACTAATACATCTAAAGCTAGTGAGCAAAAAGAGACAAAGACTAAAAATGAAAATTCAAGTGTGTTTAATACAGTAGAAGGAACGTTTGAAAAACCAAATCCAATGAGAGCTACTGTAGCAAAACGAATGTCAGAAAGCTATTTCAGTGCTCCTGTATTTACATTCAATATAGAGGTAGATGCCACTGAATTGAAGTCACTTAGAGCAAAGTTAATAGACACAGTAAAAGAATCAACTGGAGTGAAATTAACTATTACAGATTTAATAGTAATGGCAGTATCTAGAATACTTCCAAATCATCAAGCTTTAAATTCAGCATGGACAGATGATGGGATATTTAGATATAAAGATATAAATATAGCTATTGCAGTTGGTCTAGATGAAGGTTTATATGTCCCAGTAGTAAAAAAGGTAGATAAAAAATCTTTAAAAGAAATAGCTAAAGAGAGTAAAGAACTTGCCGAAAAAGTAAAGACAGGAAAACTTATGCCAGCAGACCAAGAAGGTAATACATTTACGATAAGTAACGTCGGAATGTATGGTATAACTACATTTACACCTATAATAAATATGCCTTCAAGTGCGATACTAGGAGTAGGCGCAACACAAGATAAGTTTGTTCCAGTAAATGGAGAGGCTAAAATAAAACCTATAATGAACTTATCATTGACATCAGACCATAGAGTAATAGATGGGACAGTAGCTGCAAAATTCTTAAAAGACTTAAAAGAACTATTAGAAAATCCTTTATCAATGCTTGTATAGTTTTTGATATTTCGTTACTGATACAATAGTTTAAACAGATTACATAGTTATAATTATTTAAGTAAATTTAAAGATTTTATATATTAAGGATTACTTTTAAATGTAACTATATGTGAATGTAATTTGTTTAATTAAAATATATGAAAAATAAATAGGAGGAGAGCCTATGTCAGTAGAAGTCATAATGCCAAAAGCAGGAGTAGCCATGGAAGAAGGTACTATAGTATCTTGGCTAAAGCAAGAAGGCGAAGAAGTAAAGATTGGAGAACCTATATTAGAAATAACGACAGATAAAGTTAACATGGAGATAGAATCAGAAGGAGAAGGTACACTTGCTGTAATTATACATAAAGAAGAAGGTGAAGTATTACCAGTATTTACAGTAATAGGTGTAATAGCAGAAAAAGGGGAAAATCAAGAAGAAATAAAAGCTAAATATTTATCTGGAAATGTGTCAAAAGAAGATATAGTTGAAGAGAGTCAAAACATAGAAGCTAAAGAAGAAAAAATAAACAAAAAAGAGTGTAATCATGATTATGATGTAGTGGTAATAGGTGGAGGACCTGGAGGCTATTTGTCAGCGTTAAAAGCAGCTCTGTTAGGTGGAAAAGTTGCATTGGTTGAAGAAAATGTATTAGGAGGAACTTGCTTAAATAGAGGTTGTATTCCTACAAAAACTTATATAAAAACAGCAGAAATATTAGAAGAAATTGACCAGTTATCAAAGAGGGGTGTAAAAGTAACTGTAGATAAAGAACAGGACATCAAGAAGGCTATAAAGTATAAAAATAGAGTAGTTAAAAAGCTTACAGCTGGTGTTGGTGGGCTATTAAAAAGCAGAGATGTAGAGGTATTTAATCTTAAAGCCAGTGTTAAAGAAGAGCATAAAGTAATCTTATCTGATGGAAAAGTTTTAGATACAGAAAATATAATAATTGCCACAGGTTCTAAGGTAAGGGTATTACCTATAAAAGGAATAGAATCAAATTTAATAATAACTAGTACAGAAGCTTTAGACTTAGAAGCAGTACCAGAAGAATTAGTAATAATTGGTGGTGGAGTAATTGGTTGTGAATTTGCAGAGATATTCAATTCAAGAGGGTCTAAAGTAACTATAGTAGAAATGGAAGATAGAATAATCCCAAGAATGGACAAAGAATTAAGTGAATCTTTAAAATATTCTCTTAGCAAAAAAGGTATAAATGTACTAACTAAAAAGAAAGTTTCTGAATTTAAAGAAGAAGGAAATAAAATATTAGTGTGTATTGAAGATGAAGATTCAATAAAAGCAGATTTATGTCTATATGCTATAGGAAGAGAAGCTAATCTTTCTGGTATAGAGGACTTAGATATTAAAGTAGATAAAGGTTCAATAGTTGTGAACAGCAAAATGGAAACAAGTATACCAAGTATATATGCAGTAGGTGATGTTACTGGAGGTGTAATGTTAGCTCATGCAGCTTTTAAAATGGGAGAGGTAGCAGCTTCAAATGCTCTAGGTATGAATGAAGAAGTTGATTTAAGTGCATTGCCTAGTTGTGTTTATACAATTCCAGAAGTAGCATCAGTTGGGCTTACAGAAGAGGATGCTAGAAAAAAATGTAATGTAAAAGTTGGTAAGTTTAACTTTGTTGGAAATGGAAGAGCTTTAGCTTCTGGTCAAGAGCAAGGATATGTGAAAGTAGTAGCAGATGCTAAATATGGAGAAATTTTAGGTATACATATGTTTGGATGTGGTGTAGCAGAGCTTATAAATCATGCAGCATCATTTAAAGCTTTAGAGATACCAGCTGACGAAGCTAGTGAGTTGATATTTGGTCATCCATGTACTTCAGAAGCTTTGATGGAAGCTTTAGCAGATGTAAACAACAAGTGTTTACATTTACCTAAAAAATAAATTATTAATGTAAGTTTATTATTAATATAAATTTACACCATAAAATTTAAAACAATTACTTAGCCATACCCATTGTTGTATAAATAATATATTTGTACAACAATGGGTATTTCTTATGGGAAAATATAGATATAGAGTGTTTGTAGTTTTTGTTGTACAAAAAAGATAGTAATATAAAATAATAGCATCAATTTAGAGTGATTTTAATTGTAATTAGAAAAAAAGATTTTTTTGTTTTTAAAAAAGTATTATTTGTAAAATATTAAAAAAAATTTTCTTAATATTTCAATAAAAGAAGAGCTTGATTTAAATGTTATGACTTTATGCAATAATAATAAGCACAAAAAAAACAATATATGGCATATAAGTTGCTATATAAAGAGTAAGGAGGGAACAATTATAAATGAGGCAAAGAATAAAAAATTTAATCAAAAATGAAGATAAGAAAAATCCTTTAACAGATGAAGCGATTTCAAGTATGTTGAATATTCGAAGAGAAGATGTTACCTTTTTGAGAAATGAGTTAAAAATAGAAGATTCAAGGCAAAGAAGAAAAGTTGTTTTAATTAAAGCTATAAAAGATATTTTAAAAGAAGAAAAAACTATAAATAAAAATGATATAACAAGAAGATTAAACAGCATTGGGTTTACAGTATCAAGATTTACAGTCATACAGTATCTAAAAGAGATTCAAGATTCTGAGGATTTGAAACATGATAAAGAAAGTAGTGATAAAAAAGAAAAATTAAACAATACTGGAGAAAATACAGATATATCATTTGATAAATTAATAGGCAGTAATGGTAGCTTAAGTACAATTATAAAACTAGCTAAAGCAGCCATACTCTATCCACCTCATGGTCTTCATACTATCATTATGGGACCAACTGGTGTTGGAAAGAGTGAGTTAGCAGAGTGTATGTATAAATTTGCAATAGAATCATCTAGATTTCCTAAGAATGCACCATTTATAGTTTTTAATGCAGCAGACTATTCAGAAAATCCACAGCTTTTGTTATCACAATTATTTGGGCATGTTAAGGGTGCTTTTACAGGCTCTGATGAGACCAAAGAAGGATTAGTATCAAAAGCAGATGGAGGAATATTGTTTATAGATGAAATACATAGATTACCTCATGAAGGTCAAGAAATACTATTTCAATTGATTGATAAAGGGATGGTCAGAAAGTTAGGCGAAACAAAGCTAACAAATAAAATAGATGTAATGATTATTTCAGCGACTTCTGAGCCAATAGATTCTCATTTACTTAACACATTTAAAAGACGTATACCTGTAACAATTGAAATACCAGAATTAGTTGCAAGACCATTAAATGAAAGGTTTGACATTATAAACAACTTCTTCTTAATAGAAGCTCAAAGAATGGGAGCAAACATACATATAAAATCAGATGTACTAAAAGCCCTTATGCTTTACGATTGTATAGGTAATGTTGGTCAACTTAGAAGTGATATTCAAGTAGCTTGTGCTAGGGGATTATTAAACCAACTTACAAACAAACAGAAAGAAGTAAATATAAGCATATCAGATGTGCCTGGATATGTTAAGCAAGGTCTTATAAAAATCAGAAACTGTAGGGGTAAAATAGAAAATTATGTAGATGGGGACTTAATTATAGACTCAAATCTTCAGGGTGAAATAGAAAAGAAAAATGAAGACATATATACTTTTCCAGATGAAATATACAAACTTACTGAAAGAAGACATATTGATTTGTTAGAGCAAGGTTTAGATTTTGATGTTATAAATAGAATCGTTGGAGGAGAATTAGAAAGTTGTATTCAAAAATATATAAAACAAGTTAAAAAAGTTTCAATTAGTAATAATCTTCCAGATATAAGCCCAATTGTTGGAAAATATATCGTAGAGCTGACTTATGAAGTAATCAAAATAGCATCACAATACCTTGATTCATTAGAAGCAAATCTACATTTATGTTTAGCAGTTCACTTAAAAGCAGCTTTTGAGAGATTAAAAGAAGGTAAAGTAATATCAAATGCCCATTTGAAAGAAATAATAGGAAATTATCCATTAGAGTATTCTGTAGCAGAAAAGGTAGCACAACACCTAAGAGAAAGATATAACATAAATTTACCAAAAGAAGAAATAGGTATAATAGCAATATATTTTAAAATGAGTAGCAGAAGAGATATATCAGAACAAAAAAAGATAGGTGTACTTCTTATGGCTCACGGAAGAGTAGCATCATCTGTATGTGAGGTTACAAATAAACTATTAGGAATTAATCATGCAAGGTATTTAGATATGCCATTTGAGAAGAAACCAGAAGAAATGATTGAAGAAGCTACTACAGTAATAAAAAATATTGATGAAGGCAGAGGTGTAATTATACTAGTCGATATGGGTTCACTTTCATATTTTGGAGATATTATCTCTGGAAAAACTGGAATTAATATAAGGACAATATCTAGATTTGACACATTGCTTTCTATAGAAGTTATACGAAGAGCAGTTCTGCCAGATTTAACAATAGACGAAATAGTTGATGAAGTTAAAAGTATAGAACCACAAGTAAAAGAAAAAGTCAGTAAATATAATAATACAAAAGTAGATTCTAGAAGACCTATAATTTTAACATTATGTATTACTGGATTAGGGGGAGCTTGTAAAATAAAAAAAATATTAGAGGAAAATATTAAAGGTATAAATGAAAAGGTTGATATAGAACCTATAGGTATGATTGAATATCCAAGTATTGATTTAGAGATAAAACAAATAAGTAATGATAAAAATGTAATTGCTATAGTTGGAACAATTGACCCTCAGATAGCAAATATTCCTTTTTTTAGTCTAGTAGACATAGATGATAAAGCAAAATTAAATCAGATAAACAACTTAATTGATATAAACAAAACTGTTGAAACAAATAAAAAGTATGAATTATCGGATTTAATACATAAAGAAGATATATTTGTAGATTTACAAGCTAAATCAAAAGAAGAAGTTCTAAAGTATATGAGCAAAAAACTTAGAGAGAAAGGTTATGTGACAAAAAACTTCTATAAAAAAGTAGTGGAAAGAGATAACCTATTTCCGACTGAATTATCAGATGGAATAGCAATACCTCATACAGACGGAATTGATGTGATTAGACCAGCTATAAGTATAGCTATTTTGAAAAATACTATTATATGGAGTAAAAATAAAGTGAAAATAATACTTTTATTAGCTGTGGACCAAAAGTGTTTTAATCCATTAAGCACTCTACTCTCATTTATAGAAACAGATGAATTTAAGCAGATAAAAAACATTAAAGATAGAGATTTTATTAGGGAGATGATATTAGATGGAGTCAATGCAAATAATTAGTAGTAATTTAATTTTTAAAGATATTGAAGTATCTAACAATGAAGATGCATTAAAGTTTTTGGGACAACGTTTGTTTGATAAACAGTATGTAAAAGAAAGCTACATACAAGCTGTTGTAGCAAGAGAAAAAAAGTATGCTACAGGGTTACCAACAGAAATATATGGAGTGGCAATACCCCATACAGATATAGTACATGTAAATGAGCCAGGGATAGCAATTGGGATACTGAATAAACCTGTAAAATTTATAATGATGGGTACAGAAGATACTGAAATTGATGTAAAAGTTATATTTATGTTAGCAGTAAAAGAGCCACAAGAACAATTGCAATTATTAGAAAAACTTATGACTATATTTCAGGATGAGGATATTCTAAATAATATTGTTGACTTAAGTGAAGAAAGTGTGAGTGACTTATTAAATTCTAAACTTAAAAATTAAACATGTAAAGTATATTAAAAAATATAAAAAGGTCATTGAAGATTTCTAACTATTAGGTATCTTTAAAATAAAATAATTTTAATGGAGGTGAATAATGTGACTAAAAAGATATTAGTTGCATGTGGAACAGGAGTATGTACTTCAACAATTGCTATAAACAAATTAAAGAAAGCACTTCAAGACATTGGTAAATTGGATATGGTTAATATTACACAATGTAAAGTAGTAGAAGTTGCATCAAAAGCACCTGACTATGATTTAATAATTTGTACTACACAAGTGTCTAGCAGTATAAAAACACCTGTGATAAATGGATTACCTTTTTTAACTGGTATTGGAATGGATAAATTAATCAGAGATGTATTGGAAAAATTAGAATTATAATTTGAACTTTTAAGGAACATGGTCTCTAAAATTTTCAGTTTTAGAGACTGAAAATCAAATAGTGGAGGGAATTTATATGAAGATATTAAATTTCATTGTTGGTCTAGGCGCGCAAGTAATGATGCCAATAATAATATGTATTTTTGGTTTGATATTAGGTACGAAACTTGGAAAATCTTTAAGAGCTGGTTTAACTGTGGGAGTTGGGTTTATAGGTCTTAATACTATTATAGCTTTGTTGACAGATAACTTAGGTCCAGCTACACAACAAATGGTAAAGAATTTAGGGTTAAGTTTATCAATAATAGATGTAGGTTGGCCAGCAGCATCGGCTATAGCATTTGCATCAACAGTAGGAGCCTTAATTATTCCAATAGGTCTTGTGGTAAATATAGTTATGCTAATTACTAATACTACTCAAACTGTTGATGTAGATATATGGGACTATTGGCATTTTGCTTTTACAGGAGCTTTAGTAGCAGGTGCTACTCAAAGTATAGCATGGGGAGTATTTGCAGCAGTAGCAAATATGGTAATTGTATTGGTAATGGCAGACTTAACTGCTCCAGGTATAGAGGAATATTTGGGGATGCCCGGTATATCTCTTCCTCATGGATTTACACAGGCATTTGTTCCAATTGCTATAGTAGTAAATAAATTATTGGACTTAATACCAGGTATAAATAAGATTGAGATAAATGCTGATACATTACAGAAAAAGTTTGGATTATTTGGAGAACCTCTAATAATGGGGTCTGTAATAGGTGTAATAATTGGTATTGCTGCGAAATATGATGTAAAAGGCATATTACAATTGGGTGTAACTATGGGAGCTGTATTAATATTAATTCCAAAGATGGCGGCATTATTAATGGAAGGATTATTACCAGTATCAGAAGCTGCACAGGAATTTATTGAGAAGAGATTTAAAAATAGAGGTAAGATTTATATAGGTTTAGATTCAGCAGTAGGAATAGGTCATCCTGTTACATTGTCAGTTGCATTAGTGTTGGTTCCTTTGACTATACTTATAGCAGCTATATTGCCAGGGAATAAAGTTTTGCCATTTGCAGATTTAGCAGTAATTCCATTTGCACTTGTATTAATTGTTCCAATTACAAAAGGAAATGTATTTAGAACATTAATAATAGGAATAATTATAATTACTTCTGGGTTATTAATCGCGACTAATTTAGCTCCATTATTTACCCAAATGGCTCTAAATGCTAGCTTTAAAATGCCTGAAGGAGCAACTATGATTTCAAGTATTTGTGATGGTGCGAATCCATTGAGCTGGATATTCGTAAAAATTATGAATTATAAAGTTATTGGAGGAGTAGTTTTTGGAGTTATAGCTTTAGGAATGGCTATTTATAATAGAAATAGAATAATAAATGAAAATAAAAAATTATCTTTAGAAGAAGAAATCTAAAAACAACTTCATTAAGGAGTGTATGAATTATGGAAAAGTATAAATATGATTCTAAAAGGTACTTACTTAGTGTTACAATACCAGGATTTTTTATGATTTTAATATTGATTTATGCACTGTTTAATAATTATATAAATTTCAGTGTGAATATATATAGTTTGTTAATAATTGTTTGTACTTATGGTATATTCAATACTTTTATATCATCAAGTACTCCTAAAGAAATTATTATTGATAGCAAATGTATACATTTTATCTCATTTATGACTACACATAAGTATGAAATTAAAGATATAGAAAAGATAAGAATAAGAGAATTTTATAATAAAAAAATTTATCTAAAAATTAATGATGGAAGCCTTTTTAAAGGTAGATATTGGATAAGAACAAATATGTTTAATAATAGTATAGAATTATATGATTATTTTGTTGAGTTAGAAGAGTACTTATATCCAGAATCATTAAAGTTTAGAAATAAAGCACTCAAGAATAAGAGGGTATAAAAAATTAAAAATGAAAATAGACGTAATCTCTATTAATAAGGAGTAAATTTAAGTTTTATATTAAATTTTTGGAATTTTCAATTAAAATTGAAACAAAATATCTAAGTGATTAAAACACAATTAGGATGTATAAGGCTATATCTATAATGAATGGGAGGATTTAACTAATGTTATTAGAAAAATTAAGAAAAGAAGTATTACAGGCATCTTTAGACCTTTTAAATTATAATTTAGTGACATTAACAGGAGGAAATGTAAGCGGAAGAGATGAAGAAACTGGATATATAGCAATTACCCCAAGTGGAATGGATTATAGAAATCTTATACCAAGTGATATTGTTATAGTGGATGCAGATGGAAATACTATAGATGGGAAATGGAAAGCATCAGTAGATTTACCAGACCACTTGTATATATATAAGCATAGAAAAGACATAAATAGTATAATTCATACACATTCTACATACTCAAGTTGTTTTGCTATTTTAAATGAACCTATAGCATGTGCAAGTACAACTCTTGCAAATGAAGTAGGAGGTTCAGTACCAGTTGCAAAATTTTCACCACCAACATCCAACAAGATGGGAAAATGTGTTATTGAAGCAATTGGTGACAAAAGAGCATGTCTTTTAGCAAATCATGGCGTAATTGCAGTTGGTCCATCTGTAGGTCATGCTCTTACATCAGCTGTAATGTTAGAAGATTCAGCTAAAGTATATTACTTAGCAAAATCAATTGGTACACCAGTGTTATTACCAGATGAAGAAATTCAAAGAGCTAGAGATGTATTTTTTAATGTATATGGTCAGGATAAATAAACTAGATAAAATTTTAAAAGTAATGTGAAAATATAGATATTCAGTGATATTAAGAGAGTTTATAATGATATAATAAGTTTAATAGCTAAGAAATAAAATATGAAATCTAATAGTATATAAATTTATTTGAGTCTAAAATAAGCAATAAGATAAAATAAAAAAGGAGTCTACATTTCTATGTATTACTTATTAAACAAAAGCACAAATCCTTACTTTAATTTAGCCTTAGAAGAATATCTATTTTTGAATGATAAATATAATGATGATATTATAATTATATGGAGAAATGAGGAATCTATTTTTATGGGTAAGAATCAAAATCCATATCAAGAAGTATATCATGATATTATTGAAAAGGGAGAAATTCCTATTTTAAGAAGAATATCTGGAGGAGGTACTGTTTATCATGATTTAGGTAATATTAATATGTCATTCATACAAAAAGATAGACAGCTTCATGAGATAGATTTTCTGGAGCATACTAAGTTTATGCAAAATATGCTCTTAACCTTAGGGCTAGATGTGTCTATAACTGAAAGAAAAGATTTATTTTTAAATGGGAAAAAAATTTCAGGCTCTGCACAGTCTATAAAAAGAAAAAATTCTCTTTATCATGGAACTCTTCTTTACGATTCAGACTTAAATAAGCTGACTAAATATCTAAATTCAAATAAATCAACTGAATCGAATGCAACTAAATCTGTTTCAAGTAAAGTGACAAATATTAATTTTTTGCTTGAAAAAGATATAAATTACTTTTTAGATTATTGTGTTGAATATTTAAAATCCAATATAAAAAATATAAAAGAACTTGAATTAGATGAAGAAGATGTTAAAAGCGTATACAATCTAGAAGAAGACAAATATAAAAAGATAGAGTGGACATATGGTAAAACACCTAAATTTCAAGTAGTACTACCATTTCATGATGAGAGTAAAATCAATATACATGTTAACAAATGGAAGATATCAAAATTTTTTATTTCTTATGAGGATAACATAATTAATATGGATAAGTTGTTAGAAGTGAATTTCTCTAAAGAAGAAATAAAAAATAGTATTTTAAAAAATTATCCACATTACATAAATTTAATTAATTTAATATTTTAATATAAAACCTCTAATTTGATAAAATTATCTTATATCAAACTGGAGGTTTTTAATATTTTTGCATATTAATAAACCATTACAAAGTTGTAAAATTAAAAACAAGACTATTGAAAAATCAATATATATTGTAATAAATATACAAGTTTTTCATTAGCAAATAGACATTAACTATTTATACAACTGAAAATTTAATATATAATTAATCATATGGTTAAAATAAAAAATATTAAAAGTTTTAATAAATGATGGTTAAAAATAAAATACGAGGTGATACCATGTATAGTGTTATAATTGTTGCGGCGGGAAGCGGAAGGAGAATGAACTTAGATATAAACAAACAGTTCATAAAATTAAGAGAAAAAGAAATTATTGCTCATACAATTCAAGTTTTTTATGAAAATATAAATATAGATGAAATAGTGGTATGTATAAAAAAAGAAGAAGAAGATTTTTTTAAAGAAAATATAATAAATAAGTATAACTTTAAGAATATAAAAATCGCATATGGAGGAAAAGAAAGACAAGATTCTATATATAATGGCTTAAAAAAATTAGATAAAAATTGTGATATAGTACTTATTCATGATGGAGCAAGACCATTTGTAGACCATAGAATAATTAACGAATCTATAAAGGTGGCTAAAGAAAAAAAGGCTGTAGTTGTAGGTGTTCCAGTAAGTGATACTATAAAAATAGTGTCAGATGGTACGGTACAAGAAACTCCAGAAAGAAGTTTGTTGTGGGCAGCGCAAACCCCTCAAACTTTTGAATATAATCTCATAATAGATGCTTATGAACAAGCATATAAGAACAATTATTATGGTACTGATGACTCAATGTTGGTGGAAAATATAGGTCAAAATGTTACTATGGTAATGGGCTCTTATGAAAACATAAAAATAACTAGTCCAGAAGATTTAAATATAGCAGAACAAATATTAAATATGGAAAAAAGAGATGAAGTTAACAGTAGAAGGAGAATTATATGAGAATAGGATTAGGATATGATGTACACAAATTAACAGAAGATAGAAAACTTATAATAGGTGGAGTAGATATACCATATGATAAAGGTTTATTAGGCCACTCTGATGCTGATGTATTGATACATGCAATAATGGATTCTATTTTAGGAGCTTTAGCTTTAGGAGATATAGGGAAGCATTTCCCAGATACAGATGAAGAATATAAGGGAGCAGATAGTATGAAATTATTAGAACATGTATATAATCTAATAACAAGCAAAGGATATAAAATTGGGAATATAGATAGTACTATAATTGCTCAAAGTCCTAAGATGGCTCCGTATATTGAGATTATGAGAAATAATATATCAAAAGTTTTAAATACAGATATTGAAAATATAAACATAAAGGCAACTACAGAAGAAGGTCTTGGTTTTACAGGAGCAAAACAGGGTATAGCTTCACAAAGTATTTGTTTATTATTGTTGACAAGTCAGAATAATTAATATATTATTAGTAATAAGTTTAATGGATATTGAGTAATAGGCCTATATGGAATATCTATAATGTGTGAATTTAAATGAAATTAATATAAATATAAGACTAGCTATGATAAAGAAATAGTAAAATGATGAAATCTTCACAGAGAGAAAACGGTGGTGAGAGTTTTCAAGAGGAAGTCTTTGAACCTGTCTTTTAGCTTAAAGGTATAAAAATCTTTACGGTAGGAACCGTTATATTCCCAAAAGAGAGCTATTTATATAGCTAACTAGAGTGGTACCGCGGAAATCAAACCTTTCGTCTCTATACTTGTATAGAGATGAGAGGTTTTTTATATTTTCAGGAAGTTAATATTCAGGAGGAATCTATTAATGAAAATGTCAAAGATGTTTATGCCGACATTAAAAGAAATCCCAGCAGATGCTGAGATTACAAGCCATCAATTAATGGTTAGGTCAGGAATGATTAAAAAAATGACTTCAGGGATTTATAACCAATTGCCAATAGGGCTAAGAGTGTTCAAAAAAATTGAACAAATAATTAGAGAAGAATTAAATAAAAAAGATTGTCAAGAAATACTTTGTGCAGCTTTACTTCCTTCTGAATTATGGAAAGAGTCTGGAAGGTGGACTGCTATGGGTGAAGAAATGTTTAGACTAAAAGATAGAACAGAAAGAGAGTACTGTCTTGGACCAACACATGAAGAAGCCTTCACTGATATAATAAGACAAGAAATTACTTCATATAAACAATTGCCATTGAATTTGTATCAAATACAAGTAAAATATAGGGATGAAAGAAGACCAAGATTTGGTGTTATGAGAACTAAGACTTTTACAATGAAGGATGCCTACAGTTTTGATGTAGATGATAAAGGTCTAGATAAATCATATCAAGATATGTTTGATGCATATGTAAGCATATTTGATAGATGTGGATTAGAGAATAGCCCTGTACAGGCAGATTCAGGAGCTATAGGAGGTTCTACTTCAGCTGAATTTATGGTTAAGTCAGAAGTTGGTGAAGATGAAGTTGTATTTTGTAGTGGATGTGATTATGCAGCAAATGTAGAGAGAGCAGAATCTTGTAATGTAGTATCAGAAAAAGAAGATATGAAGGAATTGGAAGAAGCTCATACACCAGGAGCATGCACAATAAAAGAGTTAGTAGAGTTTTTAAAGACTTCTCCAGATAAGTTTGCTAAGACTTTAGTATATGAGGCAGATGGAAAAACAGTTGTAGTTGTTGTAAGAGGAGATAGAGAAGTTAATGAAGTTAAAGTATCTAATGCTATAGGTTCTGTTGTAGAATTTGCTCTTGCTACAGATGATGTAGTGAGAAAAGTAACTAATGCAGAAGTAGGATTTGCAGGCCCAATAGGTATAAATGCTGATTATGTATTTATAGATAAAGAAATTGTTGAACAAAGAAATATTGTTGTTGGGGCTAATAAAACTGAGTATCATATAAAGAATGCCAACTATGGAAGAGATTTTGAAGGAATAGTTGGAGATTTTAGAAATGTTCAAGAAGGTGACAAGTGCATAGTATGTGGGAATCCTCTTGAAATAGCTAGAGGTGTTGAAGTAGGACATATATTTAAACTAGGAACTAAATACTCAGAATCTATGAATGCAAACTTCATAGATAAAGATGGAAAATCAAAACCTATAGTAATGGGATGTTATGGAATAGGTGTTGAAAGAGCAGCAGCAGCTATAATTGAACAACATAATGATGAGAAAGGTATAATATGGCCTTTGTCAGTAGCTCCATACCATGTTGTGATAGTTCCAGCAAATATGAAAAATGAGGAACAAATATCAATAGCTGAAAAGATATATAATGATTTACAAGCTATGGGTGTAGAAGTTTTATTAGATGACAGAGATGAAAGAATAGGTGTTAAATTCAATGATTCAGAATTAATAGGAATACCTATGAGAATTACAGTAGGTAAAAATATTAATGAAGGTAAAGTAGAATTTAAATTTAGACATAAAGAAGATAAAGAAATAATTGACATAGAAGAAATAAATGCAAAAGTAAAGGCAGAGTTTATCAGAAATAATGTTAGATTAGGATAGTAACTTAAAGAAGGCTATTATATAGATAATCAGAGTTGTACTTTATAAACACCATTTTATCTATATAAAAAGATAAAATGGTGTTTTTTTATAAAATATAATAAATGAGGAGGTAATTGAAATGGCAAAAAATGAAAAACAATTTGTTGAAGAAATAACAAAAATGGAAGATGATTTCCCTCAATGGTATACAGATGTAATAACTAAGACTGACTTAGTTGATTATGCACCAGTAAAAGGATTTATGGTTGTAAAGCCATATGGATATGCTTTATGGGAAAAAATGCAAGACTTTATGGATAAAAAATTTAAAGAAACTGGACATAAAAACTGTTATTTCCCACTATTAATACCAGAAAGTTTATTAAACAAAGAAGCAGAGCACGTTGAAGGTTTTGCTCCAGAAGTTGCATGGGTAACACATGGAGGAAATAAAAAATTAGAAGAAAGATTGTGTGTAAGACCTACTTCAGAGACTATAATATGTACAATGTATGCGAAATGGTTAAAATCATATAGAGAATTACCATATCTTTATAATCAATGGTGCTCAGTTGTTAGATGGGAAAAATCAACTAGACCTTTCTTAAGAACATCAGAGTTTTTATGGCAAGAAGGTCATACATTACATGAAACAGCAGAAGAAGCACAAGAAGAAACAATACAACAATTAGAAGTATATAAAGCATTATGTGAAGAATTACTTGCAATGCCAGTTGTAGCTGGTCAAAAAAGTGAAAGTGAGAAGTTTGCAGGTGGTGAAAGAACATATACTATAGAAGCTATGATGCATGATGGTAAAGCATTACAATCAGGTACAAGTCACTTCTTAGGTCAACACTTTACAAAAGCTTTTGATATTACTTTTGCTGATAGAGAAGGAAATTTAGCTAATCCATATCATACATCTTGGGGTGCATCTACAAGACTTATAGGTGGACTTATAATGACTCATAGTGATAACAGAGGTCTAGTATTACCACCAAGAGTAGCTCCAATTCAAGTTGTTATAGTTCCTATAGCTGCTAAAAAAGGAAATGTAATGGAGACTGTTGATAAGATATATGCTGATTTAAAAGCTAAGGGAGTAGCTGTAGAAGTTGATGATAGAGATAATTATACAACTGGATGGAAATTTAATGAGTGGGAGATGAAAGGTGTTCCAGTAAGAATTGAAATTGGACCAAAAGATATAGAAAACAATCAAGCTATGATATTCAGAAGAGATACTTTAGAAAAGACTCCTATGCCTTTAGAAGGATTAGCTGATGCTGTATGTGATTTATTTGATGTTATACACAATGATATGTTTGAAAAAGCAAGAAAACATAGAGAAGACAATACATCTGTAGTTGAAAATATGGATGAGTTTAGAAAAGCTTTAGAAGAAAAACCAGGATTCATCAAGACTATGTGGTGTGGAGATGCAGAATGTGAAGCTAAGATTAAGGAAGAAACAGGAGCAACTATAAGATGCTTACCTTTTGAACAAGAAAACTTAGGTCATAAGTGTGTGTACTGTGGAAAAGAAGCAGATAGTATGGTTGTAATGGCAAAAGCTTACTAAAATAAGACATTTAAATAAAAACTGGGATAGAAAGTATTTAACACTTTATCCCAGTTTTTATTTTTATGAGCAAAAAAATCGTATTTGCAGATGTCTTATAAAATAACTTATAGATGCTTATATAAAAAGAATATAGTAGAGAACTATTTTTAATAATTATATATAATGAAAGAAAAATATATTTGTTATATAGATATACAATAAAGTAAATAATAAATATAAATGAATAGTAATAAAGAGTACTTTTAATTTTTAGAAAATAAATGGATTAAAAGAAAGATTTATGAAATTAAAACTAGGATTTTCTGATATAATAAACATGTGTATTTTTAAATAAAAAGGATATTATTATTAGATTTGATTAAAAATAAACTTGCAAAACAATGTACTAGTTTAATATTATAGTTATATTGAATAAAATATCAGGAGGAAGTAAAAATGAATGTAAGAGTAAGGTTTGCACCAAGTCCAACGGGATTTGTACATATAGGTAGTTTAAGAACTGCTTTATACAACTATTTATTTGCAAAAAAAATGGGCGGAGAATATATATTAAGAGTAGAAGATACAGACCAAAGTAGATTAGTAGAAGGTGCTATAGAGAATATGCTTAATGCTATGAAATGGGCTGGTGTCAATCATGATGAAGGTGTTATATTAGATGATAGTCGAAAAGTAGTGCAAAAAGGAGAATATGGTCCATATATTCAATCACAGAGATTAGATATATACCAAGAATATATAAAGCAACTTTTAGACAGTGGAAAGGCTTATTACTGTTTCTGTACAAAAGAAAGACTAGACAAAGTAAGAGATGCTCAAAGAGCAGCAGGAGAAACAGCTAAATATGATGGTCATTGTAAGAATCTTTCTAAAGAAGAAGTAGAAGCAAATATAAAAGCAGGAATACCATATGTTATAAGATTAAGGTTGCCAGAGAATCATACAATTAAGTTTACAGATTTAGTTAGAGGAGATATGGAATTCAATACTAATGACTTAGATGACCAAGTATTAATGAAAACAGATGGATTTCCAACTTATCATTTTGCAGTAGTTGTTGATGACTATTTAATGAAAATCACACATGTTATAAGAGGAGAAGAGTGGGTATCATCTACTCCAAAACATGTTTATTTATACGAAGCTTTTGGATGGGAAGCACCTGTCTTTGTGCATTTACCAAATATACTTAATAAAGAAAAGAAAAAATTAAGTAAAAGACAAGGTGATGTAGCAGTTGAAGACTTCAAGAAAAAAGGATATTTACCAGAAGGTTTGGTAAACTATGTAGCATTAGTTGGTTGGTCTCCAGAAGATAATCAAGAGTTGTTTACAATGGAAGAATTAGAAAAAGCCTTCTCTGTAGAAAGAGTATCTAAAAGTGGTGGAGTATTCGATACTGAAAAGTTAAACTGGGTTAATCAGCACTATATAAAAGATGGTGATGATGCTTATCTAACAGATTTAGCAATACCATTTTTAATAGAAGATGGATTTATAACAGAAGAAGAAGTTACTAGTAAGTATGATTTTTTAAAGAGTATGATATCAGTGCTTAAAGAGAAATTACAATATGTAAAAGAAGTTACTGAACATGCATGTATATTTTTTGGAGATAAAATAGATGTAGAAACTGAAGAAGGAAGTGAGTTCTTAAAATTAGAACATATACCTACTTTAATAGATGCTTTGCAAGAAAAAATAGAAAAAGCAGATGTATTAGATGCTGAGTTTGTTCAAGCTATGCTTAAAGAAATACAAAAAGAGTACAAAATAAAAGGGAAAAATTTATTTATGGGTTCAAGAATAATTTTGACAGGGCAAATGCATGGTCCAGATTTACCAAAAGTAATGGAGGTTTTGGGAAAAGAAACTTGCTTAAATAGAATAGCTTATGTAAAAAATAATATATTATAGTCATAAAAGTCCGCTAATTTAGAAGCGGACTTTTTTTGTGTTAGTATTTGATGAAAATATCTGCTTAAGAAAATGAAGGTATTTAAGGTAATAAATTTAATATATAAAAAGCAAAGCAAAAATATAAATAAAATATGAATAATAAACTAATAAAATATTAAGCATAGAAAAAGGGAATCTATTATTTTAGTTTGATTTAATTATTAAGGGGGTAATTACTATGTATAGTAATATGGATGATGTTAAAAAGGAATTAAAGGAGCTATGCTTAGAATATGTTACAATTTTAGAAAAATTAAAAGATGAAAAAATGATTACAGAAGAAACTTTTGAAAAATGTTCTTCTCAAAAAAAGATATTTTTAGAAGAGCAATAGAGAATAGTATTATTATGTAGTTTGAAAGATAGTATGAAAAATGATAGTAATACTATTATTTATTGCAATTTTCAACTATAATATAATATATAATGTTAAGAAAATAATTTATAAAAATATAGTGAGGTGATGAGTGTGAAAGTTTATAATACATTGACTAGAACAAAAGAAGAATTTGTTCCATTAGAAGAAGGAAAGGTAAAAATGTATGTGTGTGGTCCAACAGTGTATAACTATATACATATAGGTAATGCAAGACCATTTATAATATTTGATACTCTAAGAAGGTATTTAGAGTATAGAGGATATGATGTAACTTATGTACAAAATTTTACAGATGTTGATGATAAGATTATAAATAGAAGCCACGAAGAAGGGATATCTCCAGAAGAAGTTGCTACTAAGTATATAAAAGAATATTTTGTAGATTGTGATGGATTAGGAATAAAAAGAGCTACTGTTCATCCTCAGGTTACAGATAACATACAACAGATTATAGATTTTATAAAAGAGTTAGAAGATAAGGGATATGCATATGCAGTAAATGGCGATGTATACTTTGATACAAATAAGTTTGAAGGGTATGGAAAGCTTTCAGGTCAAAAACAAGAAGATTTAGAAGCAGGAGCAAGAATTGAAGTTAATGACCAAAAAAGACATCCTATGGACTTTGTTCTTTGGAAAGCAAAAAAAGAAGGTGAGCCAGGATGGGATAGTCCTTGGGGAGAAGGAAGACCAGGATGGCATATAGAATGTTCTGTTATGTCTAAGAGATACTTAGGTGAAACAATTGACATACATGCAGGTGGTCAAGATTTAACATTCCCACACCATGAAAACGAAATAGCTCAAAGTGAAGCTAGAAGTGGAAAAATATTCTCAAAATATTGGATGCATAATGGATATATAAATATAAATGATGAAAAGATGAGTAAATCAAAAGGTAATTTCTTTACAGTAAGAGATATATCAAAACTATATGATTTAGAGATAGTAAGATTTTTCATGTTATCAGCACATTATAGAAATCCAGTAAACTTTAGTGATGAGATGTTAAATCAAGCTAAAGCTGGTCTTGAAAGGCTATATAATACTAAAGAAAAATTAGAATTTATACTAAGTAATTTAAAAGCCTCTTATTTAACAGAAAAAGAAGTAGAACTTGTTAAAGAATTAGATAACTTTAGACAAAAGTTTATAGATGCTATGGATGATGATGTTAATACAGCAGATGCAGTAAGTGTAATATTTGAATTAGCTAAGTTAATAAATTCTAATGTAGATGAAAACTCTTCTTTAGAGTTTGCTAAAAAATGTTTAGACGAATTTAATGAACTTACAGGAGTATTAAATATTGTAAATAAGAAAAAAGATACTGTATTAGATAAGGACATTGAAGAATTGATACAAAAAAGAACTGATGCAAAGAAAAATAAAGAATTCCAATTAGCAGATGATATAAGACAACAATTATTAGATATGGGAATTGTATTAGAAGACACAAGACAAGGTGTTAAGTGGAAAAGGATATAAAAATGGAAAAAACTGAATTAGTTACTATGTCACCACTAGTTTTAGCATACTTAGGTGATACAGTGTATGAAACATATATAAGAGAACATTTGATTAGACAAAATACACAAAAAAAAGTTAATGATTTGCATAAACTAGCTATAAAGTATGTAAAAGCTAAAGCTCAAGCAACCATAATTCATGAAATTGAAATTGAATTAACTGAGGAAGAGAGTAAAATTTATAAAAGGGGAAGAAATCAAAAATCAAATACTTCTCCTAAAAACGCAGATATTATAGACTATAAACATGCAACTGGGTTTGAGGCATTAGTTGGATATTTGTATTTAAATAATGAAATAGAGAGACTTCAATATATTATCAATAAAGGAATCAAAATTATTGAAAGAGATATGTAAATATTAAAGAGTGTTGTCTTAATAATAAGTAATAAGGCAACACTTTTTTTATAACTAATGTATAATAAATATATAGAAATTAGCATTGAGAAAGGATAAGAATTTATGAAAGTAAAATTAATATCACATACACCTGAACCAGAAAAAGTAATAGCTATGGCAGCTAAGCTATGTTATTCACCAGTTGGAACAGACGAAATAGAAAAAGACTTAACAGATGAAAGTATAGAGAAATTTTTAAATATGTTATTAAGTATAGGTCATGGGTCAATATTAGAACATGCTTCATTTACATTTTCAATAGAGGGTATTTCAAGAGCTTGTTCACATCAAATTGTTAGACATCGTATAGCTAGTTTTTCACAACAAAGTCAAAGATATGTTAAATTAGAACAATTTGAGTACATAATTCCTCCAGAAATAGAAAAAATAGAAAATGCAAAAGAGTTATTTATAAACTCAATGAAAAAAGACCAAGAGAATTATGATAAGTTAGTTGAGATATTGTTTGAAAATCATTATAATGACCTAATAAAAGATGGTAAAAATGAGAAAACAGCAAAAAGACAGGCTGAAAAGAAAGCAATAGAAGATGCTAGATATGTGTTTCCAAATGCATGTGAAACAAAGATGGTATTTACTATAAATGCTAGAAGTTTATTTAATTTCTTTGAACATAGATGCTGTGAAAGAGCACAATGGGAAATAAGAAATTTAGCTGTAGAGATGTTAAGAGAGGTTAAAAAGGTTGCTCCTATATTATTCAAAAAAACTGGTCCAAGCTGTGTAAATGGTAGTTGTCCAGAAGGAACTATGACTTGTGGAGATATAGTTCAAGTTAGAGAAAAATTTAAGGCCTTGTAGGAGGTGAATAGTTTGGCAAGTATAGAAGGAAGAAATCCGGTAATAGAGGCAATAAAAAGTGATAGAGAAATAGACAAAATATTAATTGCAAATTCAGCTAAAGAAGGGTCAATTAAAAAAATAATCGGAATGGCTAAAGAGAAGAACATAATTATCCAGTACGTTGATAAACATAAGCTAGATGAAGTAAGTACAAGTCATTCACATCAAGGTGTAATAGCCTATGCAAGTGAATATAAGTATTACGAATTAGACGAGTTAATAGATTTAGCAAAGAATAAAGATGAAGACCCATTTTTCATTATACTAGATGAAATAACAGATCCACATAATTTAGGTTCAATAATAAGGACAGCGGATGCAGTAGGGGCACATGGAGTTATTATTCCCAAAAGAAGGTCTGTACAAATAACTCCTGTAGTTGCTAAAGCATCTGCTGGAGCAGTGGAGTATATGCCAGTTTGCAAGGTAACTAATATAGTTAATACAATAAAAAGACTCAAGGATGAAGGGCTGTGGATTGCTGCTGCTGATATGGATGGAGAAACTTTTTATAAACAAAATCTTACTGGCCCTCTTGGTGTAGTAATTGGAAGTGAAGGTTTTGGAATATCTAGATTGGTTAAACAAAACTGTGACTTTATAGTAAAAATGCCAATGATAGGTAATGTTACATCTTTAAATGCATCTGTAGCAGGTGGTATACTTTTATATGAGATATTCAGACAAAGACTGGATAAAAGTAAATAACTATGAAAAAAAAAATAAATCATTACTTAATAATAGATGGCTACAATATTATAAATGCGTGGGATAATTTAAAAGAACTGGCTAAAGAGGACTTAGAAGATTCTCGAGAAAAGCTTATTGATGATATTATAGAATTTTCTGAGTTTATGGGTTATAAGACTATAATAGTTTTTGATGCTTATAATGTTAAGAATTCAAGAGAAAAAGTTGAGAAAAGAAAACATATAACAATAGTTTATACAAGAGAACATCAAACAGCGGATAGTTATATAGAAAAATTTATAACTTCTTTATCAAAATATGATGATGTAAAAGTAGCTACTAATGACTATGCAGAACAACAAATGATTTTAGGAAAAGGTGCTACTAGAATGTCTGCAAGAGAATTAAAGTTAGAGTTAGATCGCTCCAAGAATAAAATGAAGGAAAAAAATATCGGTTTGAGGAAAAAAATTCAGCGAAATTGGTTGGAGGAAAGGTTAGATAAGGAAACATTGTCGAAACTTGAGAACATTCGTAGAAAGCGTTGAAATTACTAGCTTCTTTAGACTATAATATACCTATAAATTTGTTTTATATATGGGGGAGATTTACATGTTGGTAGCAAAAGAAAAAAGTTATGAGTTAATAGACAATTGTCAGCAGGATGAGTATAACATTGTATTAAGAGCAAGTGAAGGGGATAAAATAGCACTAGAGTACATTATTACCAAATACAGAAATTTTGTAAAAGCAAAGGCAAAGTCATATTTTTTGATTGGAGCAGATAAAGAAGACATAATACAAGAAGGAATGATAGGCCTTTATAAGGCAGTTAGAGATTTTGATGGAAGCAAGACAAATTCATTTAAATGTTTTGCGGAGATATGTATAACAAGACAAATAATAACTGCTATAAAAACTGCAACAAGACAAAAACATATACCTTTAAATTCATATGTTTCTTTGAATAAACCAATATATGATGAAGAATCAGACAGAACACTTTTAGATATTATAGCTACAAGTATAGTAACAGATCCAGAAGAGCTTATAATTAGTAAAGAAGAGTTAAGGAATATAGAATCCAAGATGAACGAATTATTAAGTGACTTGGAATTAGAAGTGCTAGAATTATATTTAAATGGAAAGTCATACCAGTTTATAGCGGACAAGCTTAAAAGAGATGTAAAGTCAATAGATAACGCTTTACAAAGGGTTAAGAGAAAATTAGAAAAACATCTTGAAAACAGAAATGATTAATAGTAAAATACTTACCATAAGCTTATTGTGAGCAAAATTAATTTATATCGAAAGATAAGGGAGGAAATTCAAAATGGCTAAAGCTAAATACGAAAGAACAAAACCTCATGTTAATATAGGGACAATAGGACACGTTGACCACGGTAAAACTACATTAACAGCAGCAATAACAAAAACATTATATGACAGATACCAATTAGGAGAAGCAGTAGACTTTGCAAACATAGATAAAGCTCCAGAAGAAAGAGAAAGAGGAATCACAATATCAACAGCACACGTTGAGTATGAAACTCCAAACAGACACTATGCACACGTTGACTGCCCAGGACATGCTGACTACGTTAAGAACATGATAACAGGAGCAGCACAAATGGACGGAGCAATATTAGTTTGTTCAGCAACAGATGGACCAATGCCACAAACAAGAGAGCATATACTATTATCAAGACAAGTTGGTGTACCATATATAGTAGTATTCTTAAACAAATGTGACATGGTAGATGACGAAGAGTTATTAGAGTTAGTAGAAATGGAAGTAAGAGATTTATTAACAGAATATGATTTCCCAGGAGATGACACTCCAATAGTAAGAGGATCAGCATTAATGGCATTAGAAGATCCAAAGAGTGAGTGGGGAGATAAGATAGTAGAATTATTCGAGCAAATAGATGAGTATATACCAGCACCAGAGAGAGATACAGATAAGCCATTCTTAATGCCAGTAGAGGACGTATTCTCAATCACAGGAAGAGGAACAGTTGCAACAGGAAGAGTGGAAAGAGGAGTATTAAAAGTACAAGACGAAGTAGAGTTAGTAGGATTAACAGAAGCTCCAAGAAAAGTAGTAGTAACAGGAGTAGAGATGTTCAGAAAATTATTAGACCAAGCACAAGCAGGGGATAATATAGGAGCATTATTAAGAGGAGTACAAAGAAACGAAATAGAAAGAGGACAAGTACTAGCAAAAACTGGATCAGTAAAGGCACACACAAAGTTTACAGCAGAAGTATATGTACTTAAAAAAGAAGAGGGTGGAAGACATACACCATTCTTTGATGGATATAGACCACAATTCTATTTTAGAACAACAGACGTAACAGGAGCTTGTAAGTTACCAGAAGGAATAGAGATGGTAATGCCTGGAGATAACGTAACAATGGAAGTAGACTTAATAAACTCAATAGTTGTAGAAGAGGGATTAAGATTCTCAATAAGAGAAGGTGGAAGAACAGTAGCTTCAGGAGTTGTTGCTACAATAATAGAGTAATTCTTATTACTAAACTGATGGATTAAAAAGAATAACAAAAAGAGGGGTTAGGCTCCTCTTTTTTTAACATAGAAATACAAAAACATTGACACAGCATAGGATTTTGTGATAACTTATACAAGGTAATGATTATAGGAAGTTAATAATATCTTGAATACTGTAGATTTTTAATAAATACATATTTTAAAGATATTATATTCACATATATTAGCAATATATATTATTGTATTACAAAGTTGGAGGTGTATCAGATGAGAGTTAAAGTAACTTTAGCATGTACAGAGTGTAAGCAAAGAAACTACAACACTACTAAGAATAAGAAAAATAATCCAGACAGAATAGAATTACAAAAATATTGTAGATTCTGTAAAAAGCATACAACTCATAAAGAAACAAAATAGTTTTTTATAAGGATGTGAGTATGGAATGGCTGCCCAAAAAAATGACGGTGCAAAAACTAAAAAAAGGTTTAGTTTATTTGGATACTTAAAAGAAACTAAACAAGAATTAAAAAGAGTTACATGGCCGACAAAAAAGGAACTGTTTAAAAACACAAGTATAGTTTTAACTGTAGTTATTTCATGCACTATATTAGTATGGGGCATAGACACTATATTATCTGGTGCACTAGCGTTATTACTAAAATAGACGAAAAGAGGTAAGTTAAATGTCAGAATTACAAGAAGCAAGTTGGTATGTAGTTCATACCTATTCAGGACATGAAAATAAAGTTAAAGCTACAATTGAGAAAGCAGTTAAAACAAGAGGTATGGAAAACTGCATAAGACAAGTAGTTGTTCCAACAGAAGAAGTAGTGGAAACTACTAAAACTGGAAAAGAAAAAACTAGACAACGTAAAGTTTATCCAAGTTATGTCTTGGTTAAAATGATAATAACTGATGAATCTTGGTATGTAGTAAGAAATACTAAGGGAGTTACAGGTTTCGTTGGACCTGGTTCAAAACCAGTGCCATTAAGTGAAGATGAAGTCAAAGCTATGGGGATAGATACAGAAGACCCTAAAGTAGTAAATGGTGATATTGATTTTGAAATAGGAGATACAGTAAAAGTATCCCAAGGACCATTTAGTGGACAAATAGGAAACATAGAAGAAATTGACTTAGAAAATAGAGAAGTCAAAGTATGCATAAATGCATTTGGTAAAAGGACTCTATTTGTAATAGAGCTTGAAGGTATAGAAAAAATCTAATACTATTTTATAGAAAAATCTGAGGAGGTGCGCTCAAAATGGCTAAAAAAGTTATAGGTCAAATAAAATTACAAATACCTGCAGGAAAGGCTACTCCAGCGCCACCAGTTGGACCAGCATTAGGACAACATGGTGTTAATATAATGGGATTCACAAAAGAATTTAATGCTAAAACTGCAGATCAAGCTGGAATGATAATACCAGTTGTTATAACTGTATATCAAGATAGATCATTCAGTTTCATAACAAAAACTCCACCAGCTGCAGTTTTAATTAAAAAAGCATTAAACTTAAAATCAGGTTCTGGAGAACCAAACAAAAAGAAAGTTGCTAAAATGACTTCAGCTCAAGTGAGAGAAATAGCTGAATTAAAAATGCCTGACTTAAATGCTGCATCAGTAGAAGCTGCTATGAGTATGATAGCTGGTACTGCTAGAAGCATGGGTGTTGTAATAGAAGACTAATTAAAAGATACACTTTTTTTTATAAAGTGGGAGGCGAAAAGCCGAAATTAACCACGAGGAGGAAAATAAAATGGCTAAAAAAGGTAAAAGATATGCAGGTGCATTACAAAAAGTAGATAGAACTAAATTCTATGATGCATCAGAAGCGTTAACATTAGTTTCAGATATAGCTGGAGCTAAATTTGATGAGACAGTAGAAGCACATATTAAATTAGGTGTTGACTCAAGACATGCTGACCAACAAGTAAGAGGTGCAGTTGTGTTACCTCATGGAACTGGTAAAACTAAAAGAGTTTTAGTTTTTGCTAAAGGTGAAAAAGCTAAAGAAGCTGAACAAGCTGGTGCTGACTTTGTAGGAGCTGAAGAATTAGTTCAAAAAATACAAGGTGAGAACTGGTTTGACTTTGATATAGTAGTTGCTACTCCAGACATGATGGGTGTAGTAGGTAGATTAGGTAGAGTATTAGGACCTAAAGGTTTAATGCCAAACCCTAAATCAGGAACAGTTACATTTGATGTAGCTAAAGCTATAGATGAAATAAAAGCTGGTAAAGTTGAATATAGATTAGACAAAACTAACATAATACACGTTCCAGTAGGAAAAGTATCATTTGGTGGAGAAAAATTAACTGAAAACTTTACTGCATTAATGGATGCTATAATAAAAGCTAAGCCAGCTGCTGCTAAAGGGCAATATTTAAGAAGTATAACAGTAGCTTCTTCAATGGGACCTGGAGTTAAAATAAACCCAGCAAGAACAGCTGAATAATAAAACTGTTGACACAGGTTGACAAAAATGTTATCATATCATTTGTCAATGTAAAAAAGAATAGATTTGCCGTAGATAGTGGGTGCGAAAGCTTAATATCCCACCGAGGTTTTAGATAAATTGATATTACTAAAGCTTTTGATGTCTACTTTTGGCAACAAAAGCTTTTTATAATGTTGCGGTAAATACTAAGCCTATTTGGTGAAGGAGGTGCACATCTATATGAGAAAAGCTATAGAAATTAAATCAGAAGTTGTTTCTGAGATAGTTGAAAAGTTACAAAAATCTGCTGCTGCTGTTGTTGTAGATTACAAAGGATTAACAGTTGAAGAAGTAACTGAGTTAAGAAAACAAATGAGAGAAGCTGGTGTAGATTACAAAGTATACAAAAATACTTTGGTTAGAAGAGCAGCTAAAGAAGTTGGTATAGAGCAATTCAATGATGAATTATTAGTTGGAACTAATGCTATAGCATTTGGATATGATGATCCAGTTGCTCCAGCTAGAATATTAAAAGGATTCATGGATTCTCATCCAAAAATGAAATTAAAGATGGGTATTGTGGAAGGTACATTCTATGATGAATCTAAAATTGTTGAAATGGCTAACATACCATCAAGAGAAGTTCTTATCGCTAAATTACTTGGTAGCTTAAAAGCTCCAGTATCAAACTTCGCATATTTAATAGATGCAATAGCGAAAAAGGCAGAAGGTCAAGAAGAAGCTTAATTGCTTAACTAAAAAATTATAAATATTAATTTGAAATAAAATTCGGAGGTGCTAAAAATGACAATAGAACAAATATTAGAAGCTATAGAAAATATGAAAGTTTTAGAATTAAATGAATTAGTTAAAGCTGCTGAAGAAAAATTCGGTGTATCAGCTTCAGCTCCAGTAATGGTAGCTGGTGCAGCTGCTGGTGGACCAGCTGCTGAAGAAAAAACTGAATTTGATGTAGTATTAGCTGAAGTTGGTTCTTCAAAAGTTGGAGTTATAAAAGCAGTTAGAGAAATAACAGGATTAGGATTAAAAGAAGCTAAAGAAGTAGTTGACAATGCTCCTAAGACAGTTAAAGAAGGAGCTTCTAAAGAAGAAGCTGATCAAATAAAAGAAAAATTAGAAGCTGCTGGAGCTAAAGTAGAAGTTAAGTAGTTTCTTTAAAAAGATACCCAATGGGTATCTTTTTTATTTGTAACAAATTATAGAGTACATCTAGAGTTATAAAGAAAATATTTTTATAAAATAAAAAAAATTTCTATAATAGTATTAAATTAAGGGTATCATATAGTATGTAATGATATTTTAATTTAATATTATTATTAAATTAAAATATAAACAATTATTGTAATGTATGTATATAAGGTATATAATTAAGTGGAACTGTAAAAAATTACATATTGTTTTAAAAAATTACATGAGTATTTTAAAAATAAAATGTAATAAATAATTAATTAACAAATATAAATTTTAAAATAAGTTAGATATTTAGAAAAATCGAAATTTGTAGACTTTAAAGGACATATTTAAGGAGGAATTAATAATGGAAAAATTACAGGGAAAAATTGCAGTAGTTACTGCAGCAACAAAAGGTATTGGATTAGCATCAGCAGAGATATTAGCAAAAAATGGAGCAATTGTATATTTAGCAGCTCGTTCAGAAGAACTGGCTAATGAAGTTATAAATAAAATAAGTACAGAAGGTGGCTGTGCTAAGTTTGTATACTTTAATGCTCGTGAAGAAGAAACTTTTACTTCAATGATAGAAGAGGTAGTTAAAAAAGAAGGTAAGATAGATATACTTGTAAACAATTTTGGTTCAACAAACCCTTCTCTTGATAGAGACCTTTTGACTGGTGATACAGATAATTTTTTTGACACAGTAAATACTAATTTGAAGAGTGTGTACTTACCATGTAAAGCAGCAATTCCTCATATGATAAAGAACGGAAAGGGAAGTATAATAAATATATCGAGTATAGGTTCAGTGTTGCCTGATTTATCTAGAATAGCTTACTGTGTGTCAAAATCAGCAATTAATTCATTAACTCAAAACATAGCAACACAATATGCAAAAGATAATGTTAGATGTAATGCTGTACTTCCAGGTCTTATTGCAACTAAGGCTGCATTAGATAATATGTCTCCAGAATTCATAAAAGAATTTCTAAAACATGTTCCTTTAAATCGTATAGGAAAACCAGATGATATAGCAAAAGCAGTTTTATTCTATGCTAGTGATGATTCATCATTTATAACAGGAGATTTACTTGAGGTTGCAGGAGGATTTGGTTTACCTACTCCACAATTTGCAGACAATATATTAAGATAATTAAATTCCTAATATGTAATAAAAATTTATGTATTAGTTATAGTAGAAATTTTATCTTATAAAGACCATAGATATAATTTATACTGGAAAAAGTTTAAGACTTAAAATTCCAAGTTAAATTTATTTATGGTCTTTATTTTGTATATTTAGTAGATTTTTGTATAAATCTAATTGTTTACAAGTATTTTCTTATGGAATTATAATTAAGTATAGGTATGTTATTAGGACATAATTTTCTATAGAAAATTAGACCTATAAATGAAAAAAATGGATTTTATATTGGAAAGTTGTACATAATACATAATATATGCTTAAAATAATTTACAAAAAATCAAAAATAATGCATAGTTTACATATAAGATAAAAAATATATTGAAAAATACTTGACATTATGCTAAAATTATTAGATGCGTTAGAATGAACTATTGTTTTATTTTTAATTATTGAGAGGTGAAAAGTGAATGCCACATCCTGTCACGATAGGTAAAAGAACTAGAATGAGCTTTTCTAAAATTAAGGAAATAGCTGATGTGCCAAATCTTATAGAAATTCAAGTAGATTCCTATGAGTGGTTTTTAAAAGAAGGTTTAAAAGAAGTGTTTGATGATATTTCACCAATAGAAGATTATACTGGTAATCTTATATTGGAATTTGTCGACTATTCTCTAGATGATAAACCAAAGTACGATATAGAAGAGTGTAAAGAGAGAGATGCTACATATTGTGCACCTCTAAAAGTTAAGGTAAGACTTATAAATAAAGAAACAGGTGAGATAAAAGAACAAGAAGTATTTATGGGTGACTTCCCTTTAATGACAGAAAGAGGAACTTTCGTTATAAATGGAGCAGAAAGAGTTATAGTAAGTCAATTAGTTAGATCTCCTGGTGTTTACTATGCGGAAGAAAGAGATAAAACAGGTAAGAGATTGATTTCATCTACTGTAATTCCTAATAGAGGAGCATGGTTAGAATATGAAACAGATTCTAATGATGTAATATCTGTAAGAGTTGATAGAACAAGAAAACAACCAGTTACAGTTTTACTTAGAGCTTTAGGAATAGGAACAGATGCAGAGATAATTGACCTTTTAGGAGAAGACGAGAGATTATCTGCTACATTAGAAAAGGATAATACTAAGACAGTAGAAGAAGGTCTTGTAGAGATATACAAAAAATTAAGACCAGGTGAACCTCCTACTGTAGAAAGTGCATCATCTTTACTAAATGCTTTATTCTTTGATCCAAAAAGATATGACTTAGCAAAAGTTGGTAGATATAAATTTAATAAGAAACTTGCTTTATGTTACAGAATAATGAATAAAATTTCAGCAGAAGACATAATAAATCCAGAAACTGGTGAGGTATTTGTAAAAGCTGGAGAAAAAATAAGTTATGAGTTGGCTAAAGACATACAAAATGCAGGTATAAACGTAGTAAATCTATTAATGGATGATGATAAGAAAGTTAGAGTTATAGGGAATAATTTTGTAGATATTAAGTCTCACATTGATTTTGACATAGATGATTTAAACATAAAAGAAAAAGTACATTATCCAACTTTAAAAGAAATTTTAGATGGATATAGTGATGAAGAAGAAATAAAAGAGGCTATAAAATCAAGAATTAAAGAACTTATACCAAAACATATATTATTAGATGATATAATAGCTTCAATAAGTTATGAGTTCAATATATTCTATAATATAGGAAATATTGATGATATAGATCACCTAGGAAACAGAAGAATAAGATCTGTAGGTGAATTATTACAAAATCAAGTTAGAATTGGTCTTTCAAGAATGGAAAGAGTCATAAAAGAGAGAATGACAGTTCAAGATATGGAAGCTATAACGCCTCAAGCGTTAGTTAACATAAGACCAGTTTCAGCTGCAATAAAAGAATTCTTTGGTAGTTCTCAGTTATCTCAGTTCATGGATCAAACAAATCCACTATCTGAGTTAACACATAAGAGAAGATTATCAGCCCTTGGGCCTGGAGGTCTTTCAAGAGAAAGAGCTGGATTCGAAGTGCGTGACGTTCACCATTCACATTATGGTAGAATGTGTCCAATAGAGACTCCAGAAGGACCAAATATCGGTCTTATAAACTCTTTAGGAACTTATGCAAAGATAAATGAATTCGGATTTATAGAATCACCATATAGAAAATTTGACAAAGAAACATCAACAGTTACTGATGAGATACATTATTTAACTGCTGACGAAGAAGATTTATTCGTAAGAGCTCAGGCAAATGAGCCATTAACAGAAGATGGTAAATTCGTAAACCATAGAGTTGTTTGTAGAACTGTAAATGGTGCTGTTGAAATGGTTCCTGAAAGCAGAGTAGATTATATGGATATATCTCCTAAGCAGGTTGTATCTGTTGCCACTGCTATGATACCTTTCCTAGAAAATGATGATGCCAACCGTGCCCTTATGGGAGCGAACATGCAACGTCAGGCAGTGCCTCTAGTTAGAAGAGAAGCACCAATCATAGGAACTGGTATAGAATACAGAGCTGCAAAAGACTCTGGAGCAGTTGTTGTTGCTAGAAATTCTGGTATAGCAGAAAGAGTAACAGCAGATGAAATAATCATAAAAAGAGAAGATGGAAATAGAGATAGATATAATCTACTTAAGTTTAAACGTTCAAACTCAGGTACTTGTATAAATCAAACACCTATAATAAATAAAGGTGACCAGATAATGAAAGGTGATGTTATAGCAGATGGTCCAGCAACTGATTTAGGAGAAGTTGCACTTGGAAGAAACTGCCTTATAGCATTCATGACTTGGGAAGGTTATAACTACGAGGATGCTATACTAATAAATGAAAGATTAGTTAAAGAAGATAGATTATCAACAATTCATATAGAAGAATATGAATGTGAAGCTAGAGATACAAAACTAGGACCAGAGGAAATAACTAGAGATATACCTAATGTTGGAGATAGTGCAATCAAGAACTTAGATGACAGAGGTATAATAAGAATAGGTGCTGAAGTGGACTCAGGGGATATACTAGTTGGTAAAGTAACTCCAAAAGGAGAAACTGAACTTACTGCTGAGGAAAGATTACTTCGTGCAATATTTGGAGAAAAGGCTAGAGAAGTTAGAGATACTTCACTTAAAGTACCTCATGGTGAATCTGGTATAATAGTTGATGTAAAAGTATTTACTAGAGAAAATGGAGATGACTTATCTCCAGGTGTAAATGAGTTAGTAAGATGTTATATAGCTAAAAAGAGAAAAATAAAAGTTGGAGATAAAATGGCTGGTCGTCATGGTAATAAAGGGGTTATCTCAAGAGTATTACCAGAAGAAGATATGCCATTCATGGAAAATGGAACTCCTTTAGATATCATACTTAACCCACAAGGTATACCATCACGTATGAACATCGGTCAGGTTCTAGAGGTTCATTTAGGACTTGCTGCTAAGACATTGGGATGGTATGTAGCAACATCAGTATTCGATGGTGCTAATGAGTATGACATAATGGATGCTCTTGAGGAAGCTGGGTATCCTAGAGATGGTAAATTGACTCTATATGATGGTAGAACAGGTGAGACTTTTGATAACAGAATAACTGTTGGATATATGTATTACTTAAAACTACATCACTTAGTAGATGAAAAACTACATGCAAGAAGTACTGGACCATACTCATTAGTTACTCAACAGCCACTAGGTGGTAAAGCTCAATTTGGTGGACAAAGATTTGGAGAGATGGAGGTTTGGGCTCTAGAGGCATATGGAGCTGCTCATATACTTCAAGAAATACTTACTGTTAAGTCTGATGATGTTGTAGGTCGTGTTAGAACTTATGAAGCTATAGTTAAAGGTGAAAACATACCTGAGCCAGGAATCCCAGAATCATTTAAGGTTCTTATAAAAGAACTTCAAAGTTTATGCTTAGATGTAAAAGTATTAACAGATGAAGACCAAGAAATAGAAGTAAGAGAATCTGTGGATGAAGATGATACAATAGGTGAATTTGAGCTAGATGTTGTAAATCACATGGGAGAAGTTGAAGAAAGTAATATAATAGAAGAAATTGAAGATGATTTTGTAGAAAACACAGAAGATGAGGATATAGAGAATTTAGAAGAATTCACTGAAGAGGATTTATTTGAAGAAGAAATAGATTTTGATGGTGATGACTTTGATATTTAAATTTAATTAATGTAAATCTCAAATAGAAGGGAGAGAACTCCTTGTTTGAATTAAACAATTTCGAGTCGATAAAAATAGCATTGGCTTCTCCAGAAAAAATAAGACAATGGTCTAGAGGAGAAGTTAAAAAGCCAGAAACTATAAATTACCGTACTTTAAAACCAGAGAAAGATGGTCTTTTCTGTGAAAGAATATTTGGACCACAAAAAGACTGGGAGTGCCATTGTGGTAAATATAGAAGAGTTAGATATAAAGGTGTAGTTTGTGATAGATGTGGAGTAGAAGTAACTAAATCAAAAGTAAGAAGAGAGAGAATGGGACATATAGAGCTAGCTGCTCCTATGTCTCACATCTGGTATTTCAAAGGTATACCAAGTAGAATGGGACTTTTACTTGATATGTCACCAAGATCATTAGAAAAAATATTATACTTTGCTTCATATGTAGTAGTTGACCCAGGTGAAACTGGATTGAATGAAAAACAATTACTTACAGAAAAAGAATACAGAACTGCTCTTGAAAAGTATGGATATACTTTTACTGTAGGAATGGGTGCTGAAGCTGTAAAGACATTACTACAAAATATAGATTTAGAGCAACAAAGTAAGGACCTAAGAGCGGAGTTAAAAGATAGTACAGGACAAAAGAAAGTTAGAACAATAAGAAGATTAGAAGTTGTAGAGGCATTTAAAAAGTCTGGAAATAAACCAGAATGGATGATTTTAGATGCAATACCAGTAATACCACCAGATTTAAGACCAATGGTACAACTTGATGGTGGAAGATTTGCAACTTCAGACCTAAATGACTTATATAGAAGAGTAATAAATAGAAATAATAGACTTAAAAGATTATTAGAGCTTGGAGCTCCAGATATAATTGTAAGAAATGAAAAAAGAATGCTTCAAGAAGCTGTTGATGCATTAATAGATAATGGTAGAAGAGGTAGACCTGTAACAGGGCCTGGAAATAGACCACTTAAATCTCTATCAGATATGCTAAAAGGTAAACAAGGTCGTTTCCGTCAAAACTTACTTGGTAAGCGTGTTGACTACTCAGGACGTTCTGTTATAGTTGTTGGACCAGAACTTAAATTCTATCAATGTGGACTTCCAAAGAAAATGGCATTAGAATTATTTAAGCCATTTGTTATGGATAAGTTAGTTAAAGAAGGATATGCACATAATATAAAAAGTGCTAAATCTATAGTAGAAAAAGTTAAACCAGAAGTTTGGGATGTTTTAGAGGATGTTATAAAAAGTCATCCAGTTCTTCTTAACCGTGCAC
The DNA here is from genome assembly GCF_020657735.1 of Clostridioides sp. ZZV15-6383. Taxonomy (NCBI): domain Bacteria; kingdom Bacillati; phylum Bacillota; class Clostridia; order Peptostreptococcales; family Peptostreptococcaceae; genus Clostridioides; species Clostridioides sp. ZZV15-6383. The sequence goes on from NZ_JAGWCV010000014.1 coordinate 42,612, forward strand.
CGACTCTACATAGATTAGGTATACAAGCATTTGAACCAATCTTAGTTGAAGGTAAAGCTATAAAACTACATCCTCTTGTATGTACAGCTTACAATGCAGACTTCGATGGTGACCAAATGGCGGTTCATGTACCTTTATCAGTAGAAGCACAAGCAGAAGCAAGATTCTTAATGCTTTCTGTAAATAATATACTTGCTCCTAAAGATGGTTCACCTATAACTACTCCATCTCAGGATATGGTTTTAGGTTGTTATTATCTAACAATAGAAGCACAAGATGGAGCTAAAGGAACAGGTATGGTATTTAAAGACTTTAATGAATTATTACTTGCTTATTACAATAAGTCAGTTCATCTACATGCTTTAGTAAAATTGAAGGTAACACTTGAAGATGGAAGAAGTTCATTAGTTGAAAGTACTGTTGGTAGATTTATATTTAATGAAAGTATACCTCAAGATTTAGGTTTTGTAGATAGAAAAGAAAACCCATTTGCACTAGAAGTTGATTTCTTAGCAGATAAAAAGTCTCTTGGTAAAATAATAGATAAATGCTTTAGAAAACATGGTAATACAGAAACAGCTGAATTACTAGATTATATAAAAGCTCTAGGGTTTAAGTATTCTACATTAGGTGGTATAACAGTTGCTGTCGATGATATGAGTGTACCAGAAGAAAAGAAAGTATTTATAGCTGAGGCAGAAGCAAAAGTTGATAAATATGAAAAAGCATACAGAAGAGGTCTAATATCTGATGAAGAGAGATATGAAAAAGTTATAGAGACATGGACAGAAACAACTGATAAAGTTACTGATGCTCTTATGGGTGGACTAGACAGATTAAATAATATATATATAATGGCACATTCAGGAGCCAGAGGTTCTAAAAACCAAATTAGACAGTTAGCAGGTATGCGTGGTCTTATGGCCAATGCATCTGGTAAGACAGTTGAGATACCAGTTAAATCTAATTTCCGTGAAGGTTTATCAGTACTAGAATACTTTACATCTTCACATGGTGCCAGAAAAGGTCTTGCCGATACAGCTATACGTACAGCTGAATCTGGATACTTAACAAGAAGACTTGTTGATGTAAGTCAAGATGTTATTGTAAGAGAAATAGATTGTGGAACAGAAGATACTACAGAAATTTATGCTATAAAAGAAGGAAATGAAGTTATAGAAGAAATATATGATAGAATTGTAGGAAGATATACTATAGACCCTATATTAAATCCTGAAACTGGTGAGGTTATAGTTGAAGCTGATGCTATGATACAAGAAGAAGAAGCAGAAACTATAGTAGCTTTAGGAATTGAAAAAATTAGGATAAGAACAGTTCTTAACTGTAAAACTAATCATGGAGTTTGTTCTAAGTGCTATGGTAGAAACTTAGCTACAGGAAAAGAAGTTAATATAGGTGAAGCAGTTGGTATAATAGCAGCTCAATCTATTGGTGAGCCGGGTACTCAGCTTACAATGCGTACATTCCATACTGGAGGAGTTGCAGGAGCCGATATAACTCAAGGTCTTCCAAGGGTTGAAGAATTATTTGAGGCTAGAAAACCAAAAGGATTAGCTGTAATAACTGAAGTGTCTGGTAGAGTTGAAATAGACGAAACTGGAAAGAGAAAAGAAGTAAATGTAATACCAGAAGAAGGCGAAACTCAAACATATGTGATACCATATGGTTCTAGAATAAAAGTTAAGCAAGGTCAAATGTTAGAAGCTGGAGACCCTTTAACACAAGGGTTTATAAATCCTCATGATATAGTGAGAGTAAATGGTGTTAAGGGAGTACAGGAATATATAGTTAAAGAAGTTCAAAGAGTGTATAGGCTTCAAGGGGTTGATGTTAATGATAAGCATATAGAAGTTATAGTAAGACAAATGCTATCTAAAGTTAAAGTTGAAGACCCAGGAGATACAGATTTATTACCAGGTGGATATGAAGATGTATTAACATTCAATGAATGTAATAAAGATGCTATATCTAAAGGTTTAAGACCAGCAGTTGCTAAAAGAGTTTTACTTGGTATAACTAAAGCATCTCTTGCAACTGATTCATTCTTATCAGCAGCTTCGTTCCAGGAGACGACAAGAGTATTAACTGAGGCAGCAATAAAAGGTAAAGAAGACCACCTAATAGGACTTAAAGAAAATGTTATATTAGGTAAGTTAATACCAGCAGGAACAGGAATGAAGAAATATAGAAATATAGCTGTTGAAAAAATTGAAGATTAATAGCAGATAGAGTAAAGAAATCTTGACAACCATTATTTGTGGTGTTAAAATAGTAAAGTGTGTTGTTTAAAAGTACACTAAGGGCTTGAATAAGCTCTTAGTTACTTTTAGATGGCAATAAATAAGAACTAAAAAGCATCAAGCTAGAAAAATGCTAATATCACATACTTATGTGTTATAGACATTAAATTGTAAGTAACAAATGTTACAATCAGTCAGTATGAATATTCATATTGATGTAGTTGGCGGTCACTGATAAGATCGAAAATTTGGAAGGAGGTGCAGATGATGCCAACAATTAACCAATTAGTTCGTAAAAGTAGAAAAGCGATAGAGAAGAAATCTACTGCTCCAGCATTACAAAAAGGTTACAACTCTTTAAATAAGAAAGTAACTGACGCTAGTGCCCCACAAAAAAGAGGGGTTTGTACTTCAGTAAAAACAGTTACTCCTAAGAAACCTAACTCAGCTTTAAGAAAAGTTGCCAGAGTTAGATTAACTAATGGTATAGAAGTTTCTGCGTATATACCAGGAGAAGGACACAACTTACAAGAGCATAGTGTTGTTCTTATAAGAGGCGGAAGAGTAAAAGACCTTCCAGGGGTTAGATACCATATACTAAGAGGTACTCTAGATACAGCAGGTGTTGATAAGAGAAGACAATCAAGATCTAAATACGGTGCTAAGAGACCTAAAGAAGCTAAAAAATAAAACAATTAATGATTGATTATAGTTCGGTGCTTTAAATATATATATATTTACGGCATCACGGCATTAAATGATTTATGTCGAGTACCTATGATTTAAGTTAAATAATTAAGGAGGGAAGCGAAATGCCAAGAAAAGGTAATGTTCCAAAAAGAGAAGTTTTACCAGATCCTATGTATGGGAGTAAGGTAGTTACTAAATTAATAAATAATTTAATGGTAGACGGAAAAAAAGGAAAGTCTCAAAGAATAGTTTATGATGCTTTCGCAATTGTGGCTGAAAAAACAGGAGAAGAAGCTTTAGAAGTATTTAATAAAGCAATGGATAATATAATGCCTGTTTTGGAAGTAAAAGCAAGAAGAGTTGGTGGAGCAAACTACCAAGTGCCAATCGAAGTTAGACCTGAAAGAAGACAAACATTAGGCTTAAGATGGCTAGTGAAATACACTAGAGCTCGTGGAGAAAAAGGAATGGTTGAAAAGCTAGCTAAAGAAATAATGGATGCAGCTAACAACACTGGAGCTTCAGTTAAGAAAAAAGAAGATACTCATAAAATGGCAGAAGCTAATAAAGCATTTGCTCATTACAGATGGTAGGATATATAGATATCTTATAAAATTGAGGATATCATAAGGAGGATAACCATGGCTAGAAAGTTTCCTTTGGAAAGAACTAGGAATATAGGAATCATGGCTCATATAGATGCAGGAAAAACTACTACTACAGAAAGAATCTTGTTTTATACTGGGCAAACTCATAAAATAGGAGAAACTCATGAAGGAGCTTCTCAAATGGACTGGATGGAGCAAGAAAAGGAAAGAGGTATAACAATAACTTCTGCCGCTACAACTGCTTCATGGAAAGACCATAGAATAAATATAATAGATACTCCTGGACACGTGGACTTCACAGTTGAAGTTGAAAGATCTTTAAGAGTTCTTGACGGTTCAGTTGCTGTATTCTGTGCAAAAGGTGGGGTTGAGCCTCAATCAGAGAATGTATGGAGACAAGCTGAAACTTATGGAGTACCTAGAATAGCTTTTGTAAACAAAATGGATATATTAGGTGCAGATTTCTACAATGTTGTAAGCATGATGAAATCTAGATTAAATTCTAATGCAGTTCCTATGCAATTACCAATAGGTAAAGAAGATTCATTTATAGGTATAATAGACTTATTAAAAATGGATGCTGTTATATACAAAGACGACTTAGGTGTTGAAATGGAAGAAACAGACATACCAGAAGATATGAAAGAATTAGCTGCTGAATGGAGAGAAAAATTAGTTGAATCAGTAGCTGAAACTGATGAAGAATTAATGATGAAATACCTTGAAGGTGAAGAACTTACTATAGATGAATTAAAAGTTGCTATAAGAAAAGCTACTATAGCTTGTGAAATGAACCCAGTTTTCTGTGGTACAGCTTATAGAAATAAAGGTGTTCAATTAGTAATAGATGCAGTTTTAGATTACTTACCAGCACCAACTGATATACCAGCTATAAAAGGTATATTAGCAGATGGAGAAGAAGCTGAAAGACATTCTTCTGATGAAGAACCATTCTCTGCATTAGCATTCAAAATAATGACTGACCCATTCGTTGGAAAATTAGCGTTCTTCAGAGTTTACTCTGGAACATTAGAATCTGGTTCTTATGTTTTAAATGCAACTAAGAATAAGAGAGAAAGAATTGGTCGTATATTACAAATGCATGCCAATACAAGAGAAGAAATAACTAAAGTTTATGCTGGAGATATAGCAGCAGCAGTAGGATTAAAAGATACTACTACTGGAGATACATTATGTGATCCTGCTAATCCAATAATACTTGAATCTATGGAATTCCCAGAGCCAGTTATATCTGTTGCTATAGAGCCAAGCTCTAAAGCAGCCCAAGAAAAAATGGGTATAGCTCTTCAAAAACTAGCTGAAGAAGACCCAACTTTCACAGTTAAGACTGACCAAGAAACAGGACAAACTATAATATCTGGTATGGGTGAGTTACACTTAGAGATAATAGTAGATAGATTATTGAGAGAATTTAAAGTAGAAGCTAAAGTTGGTGCACCACAAGTTGCATATAGAGAAACTATAACTCAACCAGTTGATGTTGAATACAAGTACTCTAAACAATCAGGTGGTAGAGGACAATACGGTCACGTTAAGATTAGAGTTGCTCCTCAAGAGCCAGGTGAAGGATACAAGTTCACAAACAAAACTGTTGGTGGATCTGTACCAAAAGAATATGTTGGTCCAGTTGATATGGGTATACAAGGAGCTATGCAATCTGGTATAGTTGCTGGATATCCAGTTGTAGACGTTGCTGTTGAGTTATATGATGGTTCTTACCATGAAGTTGACTCTTCTGAGATGGCGTTCAAGATGGCTGGTTCAATGGCATTTAAAGATGCTATGAAGAAAGGTAATGCAGTTCTTTTAGAGCCTTACTTTAAAGTTGAAGTTGTTACTCCAGAAGATTACATGGGAGATGTTATGGGTGACTTAAACTCAAGAAGAGGATTAATCCAAGGTATGGAAGCTAGAAGTGGTGCACAAGTTATAAATGCATTCGTTCCGCTTTCAGAAATGTTTGGATACTCAACAGACCTAAGATCTTCAACTCAAGGTCGTGCAACTTATACTATGATATTCGATCACTATGAGCAAGTTCCAGCTTCAGTTGCTAAGAAAATAGCTGAAGGAAAATAATTTAAAAATAATTAATAATATAAATATAAAAAATAATCAGCGAGATGAGATATATCTCATCTCGTACAAGATAAAGGGAGGAAATTCAAAATGGCTAAAGCTAAATACGAAAGAACAAAACCTCATGTTAATATAGGGACAATAGGACACGTTGACCACGGTAAAACTACATTAACAGCAGCAATAACAAAAACATTATATGACAGATACCAATTAGGAGAAGCAGTAGACTTTGCAAACATAGATAAAGCTCCAGAAGAAAGAGAAAGAGGAATCACAATATCAACAGCACACGTTGAGTATGAAACTCCAAACAGACACTATGCACACGTTGACTGCCCAGGACATGCTGACTACGTTAAGAACATGATAACAGGAGCAGCACAAATGGACGGAGCAATATTAGTTTGTTCAGCAACAGATGGACCAATGCCACAAACAAGAGAGCATATACTATTATCAAGACAAGTTGGTGTACCATATATAGTAGTATTCTTAAACAAATGTGACATGGTAGATGACGAAGAGTTATTAGAGTTAGTAGAAATGGAAGTAAGAGATTTATTAACAGAATATGATTTCCCAGGAGATGACACTCCAATAGTAAGAGGATCAGCATTAATGGCATTAGAAGATCCAAAGAGTGAGTGGGGAGATAAGATAGTAGAATTATTCGAGCAAATAGATGAGTATATACCAGCACCAGAGAGAGATACAGATAAGCCATTCTTAATGCCAGTAGAGGACGTATTCTCAATCACAGGAAGAGGAACAGTTGCAACAGGAAGAGTGGAAAGAGGAGTATTAAAAGTACAAGACGAAGTAGAGTTAGTAGGATTAACAGAAGCTCCAAGAAAAGTAGTAGTAACAGGAGTAGAGATGTTCAGAAAATTATTAGACCAAGCACAAGCAGGGGATAATATAGGAGCATTATTAAGAGGAGTACAAAGAAACGAAATAGAAAGAGGACAAGTACTAGCAAAAACTGGATCAGTAAAGGCACACACAAAGTTTACAGCAGAAGTATATGTACTTAAAAAAGAAGAGGGTGGAAGACATACACCATTCTTTGATGGATATAGACCACAATTCTATTTTAGAACAACAGACGTAACAGGAGCTTGTAAGTTACCAGAAGGAATAGAGATGGTAATGCCTGGAGATAACGTAACAATGGAAGTAGACTTAATAAACTCAATAGTTGTAGAAGAGGGATTAAGATTCTCAATAAGAGAAGGTGGAAGAACAGTAGCTTCAGGAGTTGTTGCTACAATAATAGAGTAATCTTTTACTAAACTAATGGATTTAATATAAAAAAAGAGGGGGTAACACCTCTCTTTTTTGTTTTTTGTTGACAAGTAGCGCTAAAGCATATATACTAAACTAGTGCCTTGAGGTAGATTAACAATCAGGCTTAAGGTTATGATGTTGTAAGAGAAAATAAAATTGAAAAAAACATAAAAAAAACTTGAAAAAAAGTAACAGATGATATAAAATATAATAGTGTGCTTGAGAGATTAAGAAAATGAAAATTAAGTCCTAGTGAAATACGAACTAGTATCGATTTAAAAGTTACAACACACCCGGAGCAGTGTATCGGTATTGGTTGTACGCAACTTGAAAATTAAACACGTGATAAAGGAGGGAAAACAAAATGGCTAAGAATGAAAAAATAAGAATAAGATTAAAATCATATGATCACAAATTATTAGATTTTTCAGCAGGGAAAATAGTTGAAACTGCTAAAAAGGCTGGATCACAAGTTTCAGGACCTGTGCCTCTACCAACAGAAAAACAAGTTGTAACTATATTAAGAGCTGTACATAAGTACAAAGACTCTAGAGAACAATTTGAAATAAGAACTCATAAAAGACTAATCGACATAGCTAATCCAACACCTAAGACAGTTGACTCATTAATGAGATTAGACTTACCAGCAGGTGTAGATATAGAAATAAAATTATAAGAACCCCTAAGATATTATCCTATAGATGATTATCTTAGAATGATTACTCTAAAAGATGTAATCCGCTGTAAGAATTATAGGAGGTGCTAATATGAAAGGAATATTAGGCAAAAAAGTTGGTATGACTCAAATATTCACTGATAAAGGTGTAGTTATACCTGTAACAGCTGTTGAAGCAGGACCTATGGTCGTTACTCAAATAAAAACAGTTGATAAAGATGGATACAATGCTATACAAATAGGTTTTGAAGATGCTAAAGAAAAAGCTTTAAACAAACCTAAAAAAGGACATTTAGCTGCTGCTAATGTTTTAAAGAAGCATTTAAAAGAATTCAGAGTAGATTCTGTAGAAGGATACACAGTAGGACAAGAAATAAAAGCTGATGTATTTGACGCAGGTACAAAAATAGATGTTACTGGAATAAGTAAAGGTAAGGGATTCCAAGGTCCAATAAAAAGACATGGACAAAGTAGAGGTCCTGAATCTCACGGTTCTAGATACCACAGAAGACCAGGTTCAATGGGAGCTTGTTCTTACCCAGGTAGAGTATTTAAAAATAAAAAATTAGCTGGACACATGGGAAGCGTAAAGGTAACAGTTCAAAACTTAGAGGTTGTTAAAGTAGATGCTGATAAGAACCTTATATTAGTTAAAGGAGCTATACCAGGAGCTAAAGGTTCAGTAGTAACTATAAAAGAAGCTATAAAGGTTTCTAAATAATGACTAACCTAAAGAAAGGAGGAATAACAATGCCAAAATTAAATGTACTAAATGTTAGTGGACAAAACGTTGGAGAAATAGAATTATCAGATTCTATATTTGGCGTAGAAGTTAATGGACATGTTTTATATGAAGTTGTAAAAAATCAATTAGCAAATAAGAGACAAGGAACTCAATCTGCTAAAACTAGAGCAGAAGTTAGAGGTGGCGGAAGAAAACCTTGGAAACAAAAAGGAACAGGTAGAGCAAGACAAGGTTCTACAAGATCTGTACAATGGGTAGGTGGAGGAGTTGCTTTTGCACCTAAACCAAGAAGCTACAAATATACATTACCTAAGAAGGTAAGAAGATTAGCTATGAAGAGTGCTTTATCTTCAAAAGTTCAAAATAGTGAAGTTATAGTATTAGATGCATTAAACATGGATGCTCCTAAAACTAAAGAATTTGCTCAAATATTAAATAATATAAATGCTGCTAAAAAAGCTTTAGTAGTTATAGCTGATAAGAATGATAACGTAATAAAATCAGCTAGAAATATAGAAGGTGTTCAAACTGCATTAGTTAATACTATGAATGTATATGATATATTAAAATATGATTCATTTATAATAACTACAGATGCTGTTAAAAAAGTGGAGGAGGTGTACGCATAATGACTAATCCACATGATATAATAATAAGACCAGTTGTAACTGAGCACAGTATGGCTGAAATGGGTGAAAAAAAATATACTTTTGTTGTGGCTAAAGATGCGAACAAAACTGAAATAAAAAAAGCAGTAGAAAAAGTATTCGGAGTTAGTGTTGACAAAGTAAATACTTTAAATTACGATGGAAAAGTTAAAAGAATGGGTAGAACTCAAGGAAGAACAGCAAGCTTTAAGAAAGCAGTAGTTAAATTAACTGCTGATAGTAAAGAAATAGAATTCTTCCAAGGAATGTAGTATTATAACAAACGAAGGAGGGAAAACAGATGGCTATAAAAAAGTTTAGACCAACTTCTCCTGCCTTAAGACAAATGACAGTTTTAGTTTCTGATGAAATAACATGTAATCAACCAGAAAAATCTCTTTTAGTTAATTTAAAGAAAAATGCTGGTAGAAATGTACATGGTAGAATAACTGTTCGTCATAGAGGTGGAGGACAAAAAAGAAAATATAGAATAATAGATTTTAAAAGAGATAAAGATGGTATACCTGCTAAGGTTGCTACTATAGAATATGATCCAAACAGAACTGCAAATATCGCATTATTGAACTATGCTGATGGAGAAAAAAGATATATATTAGCTCCAGTTGGAATTAATGTTGGAGATACTATATTATCAGGATTAGGTGCTGATATAAAACCAGGAAACTGTTTAGCATTAAAAGATATGCCAGTTGGTACTATCATTCATAATATAGAATTAAAGCCAGGAAAAGGAGCTCAATTAGTTAGATCTGCTGGAGTTTCTGCACAATTAATGGCTAAAGAAGGAAAAAATGCTTTATTAAGATTACCATCAGGTGAGATGAGATTAGTAAGTATAAACTGTAAAGCTACTATAGGACAAGTTGGAAATATAGAGCATGGTAACGTAGTTATTGGTAAAGCAGGTAGAAAAAGACATATGGGAATAAGACCTACTGTAAGAGGTTCTGTAATGAACCCTAATGACCATCCACACGGTGGAGGGGAAGGTAGATCTCCAATAGGTAGACCATCTCCTGTTACTCCATGGGGTAAACCAGCTCTTGGATACAAAACTAGAAAGAAAAATAAAGCTTCAAATAAACTAATAGTATCAAGAAGAACTAAGTAGTAAATTTATTTTTGCTCGGAAAGGAGGAATATAAATGTCAAGATCAACTAAAAAAGGGCCTTTTGTCCATGCAAGACTTTTAAAGAAGATAGAAGCTATGAATGCTAGTGGAAATAAAGAAGTTATAAAAACTTGGTCAAGATCTTCAACTGTGTTTCCACAAATGGTAGAAAATACTATAGCTGTTCATGATGGAAGAAAACATGTTCCAGTATATATAACAGAAGATATGGTTGGACATAAATTAGGTGAGTTCGTTCCTACTAGAACTTTCAAAGGACATAAGGATGACGAAAAATCTAATAAGAGAAAATAATTAAATTATGACTAAGAAAGGAGGAATAACAATGGAAGCAAAAGCTACTGCTAAATACGTACGTGTATCACCAAGAAAAGCAGGCCAAATATGTGACCTTGTTAGAGGAAAGAATGTTGATGAAGCATTAGCAATATTAAAGTTTACTCCAAGAGGAGCAGCTTCAATAATAGCTAAAGTTGTAAAATCAGCTAAAGCTAACGCAGAAAACAATCACGAAATGGATACTGAAAAATTATATATAGCATCAATAGTTGCTAATCAAGGGCCAACAATGAAGAGATTTATGCCTAGAGCTATGGGTCGTGCAACTACAATAAGAAAAAGAACTTCTCATATAGAGGTTGTTGTTAAAGAGAAGAAATAATTAATAGATAGGAGGGAAAGTAATGGGTCAAAAGGTTAATCCACACGGCTTAAGGGTCGGTGTTATAAAAGATTGGGACTCAAGATGGTTCGCTACTGATAAAAAAGAGTTCGGAAACTTATTATTAGAAGACCATAATATACGTAAATTCTTAAAGAAAAGATTATACTCAGCTGGAGTTGCTAAGATAGAAATAGAAAGATCAGCTAACAAAATAAAAATGGACTTACACGTTGCTAAGCCGGGTGTAGTTATAGGAAGAGCTGGTGCAGGAATCGAAGCATTAAAAGTTGAATTAGAAAAAATGACAAAGAAAACTATAATAGTTAATATAGTAGAAGTAAGAAGTACAGACAAAAACGCTCAATTAGTAGCTGAAAATATAGCTTTAGCTATAGAGAGAAGGGTTGCTTTCAGAAGAGCAATGAAACAAGCTATACAAAGAGCAATGAAATCTGGTGCTAAAGGGATAAAAGTTTCTGCTTCAGGAAGATTAGGTGGAGCTGAGATGGCTAGAACTGAAGGTTATAGTGAAGGAAATGTACCACTACAAACGTTAAGAGCAGATATAGATTATGGTTTCGCTGAAGCTGATACAACTTATGGAAAAATCGGTATAAAAGTTTGGGTATGTAATGGTGAAGTTTTACCAACTAGAGACGGTGTAAATCCAAGAGAAGAAAGCAGAAAAAACGATAGAAGAGACAACAAGAGAGATAATAGAAGAAACGATAGAAGAGGAAATGACAGAAGAGGAAATGATAACAGAGGAAACTACAGAGGACAACAAAGACCTCAAGGTGGATCAAGACCTCAAAGAACTGAAAACAAAGGAAATTAATAATAGTTAGGTTCAAGGAAGGAGGAAAAATACTCATGTTAATGCCAAAAAGAGTAAAGCGTCGTAGAGTTCATAGAGGAAGCATGGCTGGGCAAGCTCATAAGGGTAATAAAGTTACTTATGGTGAGTTTGGATTAGTAGCATTAGAAGCTTCTTGGATAACTTCTAATCAAATAGAAGCTGCCAGAATCGCGATGACTAGATATATAAAAAGAGGGGGAAAGGTTTGGATAAAAATATTCCCTCATAAACCAGTAACAAGAAAACCAGCAGAGACTCGTATGGGTGCAGGGAAAGGTTCTCCAGAATATTGGGTAGCTGTAGTTAAGCCAGGAAGAGTTATGTTTGAATTAGCAGGTGTTTCTGAAGATAAAGCAAGAGAAGCTATGAGACTTGCTGCACATAAATTACCAATTAAATGTAAATTTGTTAAAAAAGAAGATTTAGAAGTAAAGGGTGGTGAATAGGATGAAAGCTAAAGAATTAAGAGATTTAACAAGCGAAGAGCTAATGAACAAATTAAACGACTTCAAAAGTGAATTATTTAGCTTAAGATTCCAATTAGCTACTGGTCAATTAGAAAATACAGCTAGAATAAAGTTTGTTAAGAAGGATATAGCAAAAGTTAAAACTGTTCTTGCTGAAAGAAAGTTATACGAAACTAGAGCTTAATTTGGAAAGGAGGCTTTTTAAACATGGAAAGAGGAAGAAGAAAAGTTAGAATAGGCCGTGTTGTTAGTGATAAGATGGATAAAACAATAGTAGTAGCTGTTGAAGAATTCGTACGTCATCCACTATATAATAAACGTGTTAAGAGAACTAAGAAATTCAAGGCTCATGATGAAAAGAATATATGTAACATCGGAGATAGAGTTAAAATAATGGAAACTAGACCATTATCTAAAGATAAGAGATTCAGACTAGTTGAAGTTGTTGAGAAAGTTAAGTAGTTTTTGAAGAAGGAGGGATTACGATATGATACAACAAGAATCACGTCTAAGAGTTGCTGATAACTCAGGAGCTAAAGAACTTTTATGTATACGTGTTCTAGGCGGAAGTAAAAGAAGATATGGTAACATAGGCGACGTTATAGTTGCTACTGTTAAAAGTGCAACACCTGGTGGAGTTGTAAAAAAAGGTAAGGTTGTTAAAGCTGTTATAGTAAGAAGCAAACAAGGCGTAAGACGTAATGACGGAAGCTATATATCTTTTGATGAAAATGCTGCTGTTATAATAAAGGACGATAAAACTCCAGTAGGAACTCGTATATTCGGGCCTGTTGCTAGAGAGTTAAGAGATAATGAATTCATGAAAATAGTTTCTCTTGCTCCAGAAGTACTATAATTAAGGAGGTGCAATAGGACATGATGCGTGTTAAAAAAGGTGACACTGTTGTAGTTATAGCAGGTAAAGATAAAGGTAAAAAAGGTTCAGTTTTAAAGGTATACCCTAAAGCTGATAAAGTATTAGTTGAAGGTGTAAATGTAATAACTAAACATCAAAAACCAAGTGCTATGAACCAACAAGGTGGAATAATAAATAAAGAAGCCCCAATACACATATCTAATGTAATGCCATTTGATTCTGAAACAGGAAAAGGCGTTAGAGTAAGATATGAAGTAAAAGATGGGAACAAAGTAAGAGTATCAGCAAAGAGCGGAAAAGAATTATAATAAATATTGCTTGAAAGGAGGGACCTTAAATGGCTTCTAGATTACAAGAAAAATACATGAAAGAAGTTGCTCCTGCTTTAATGGAGAAATTTGGATATAAAAACGTAATGGAGATACCTAAGTTAAATAAAATAGTTATTAACATGGGTATAGGTGATGCTAGAGAAAATCCAAAAGGATTAGAAAAAGGCGTTGAAGAATTAGAAATAATATCAGGACAAAAGCCTGTTATAACTAAAGCTAGAAAATCTGTTGCTAACTTCAAATTAAGAGAAGGAATGCCAATAGGAACAAAAGTTACATTAAGAGCTGACAAAATGTTCTACTTTATGGACAAATTAGTTTCAGTTTCTTTACCAAGAGTTAGAGACTTTAGAGGAGTTAACCCTAATGCTTTTGATGGTAGAGGAAACTATGCTTTAGGAGTTAAAGAACAATTAATATTCCCTGAAATAGAATATGATAAAATAGATAAAGTAAGAGGAATGGATATAATATTTGTTACTACAGCAAAAACTGACGAAGAAGCTCGTGAATTATTAAAATTATTAGGAATGCCATTTTCTAAGTAAGCAAAGGAGGGATTCCCGTGGCTAGAAAAGCGATGGTTGTTAAACAACAAAGAAAGCAAAAGTACGCAACTAGAGAATACACTAGATGTACTATATGCGGAAGACCGCATTCAGTTTTGAAAAAATTTGGTATATGCCGTATATGCTTTAGAGAATTAGCTTATAAAGGTCAAATACCTGGTGTTAGAAAAGCAAGCTGGTAGAAGCTTGATTAGAATGGAAGGAGGGCAACAAAATGACAATGACAGATCCAATTGCAGATATGCTTACTCGTATAAGAAATGCTAATGTTGTTAAGCATGAAACTGTAGATGTTCCAGCTTCTAATATGAAGAAAGAGTTAGCTAGAATCTTATTAGAAGAAGGTTTCATAAGAGGTTATGATGTTATAGAAGATGGAAAACAAGGTATCATAAGAATACAATTAAAGTACGGACAAGAAGGCGAAAGAGTTATAACAGGTCTTAAGAAAATATCTAAGCCTGGTATGAGAGTTTACGCTGCTAACCATGAGATACCAAAAGTATTAAACGGATTAGGAATATCAGTAATATCTACTTCAAAAGGAATATTAACTGACAAGCAAGCTAGAAAAGCAAATGTTGGTGGAGAAGTAATCTGCTACGTTTGGTAATCAATTTGAACAATGTAAGGAGGTGCGACCATGTCAAGAATAGGTGTTAAGCCAATAATAATACCAGCAGGTGTTGAAGTTGCTATAGCTGAAGGAAATTTAGTTACAGTAAAAGGTCCAAAAGGAACTTTAACTAAACAATTAAGTGCTGAGTTAAACATAAAAAAAGAAGAAAATACAATAATGGTTGAAAGACCAACTAATAATAAAAAACATAGATCTTTACACGGACTAACTAGAACTTTATTAGATAATATGGTTGTAGGTGTAAATACTGGTTTCGAAAAGAAATTAGAATTAAAAGGTGTTGGATATAGAGCTCAAAAACAAGGAAAGAAATTAGTTATGAACTTAGGTTTCTCTCATCCAGTTGAGATGGAAGATCCAGAAGGAATAACTGTTGAAGCTCCAAACCAAACAGAGTTAATAGTAAAAGGTATAGACAAGCAATTAGTAGGGAACTATGCTGCTAAGATAAGAGCTTGGAGAAAACCAGAGCCATACAAAGGTAAAGGTATAAAATACGTTGATGAAGTAATCAGACGTAAAGAAGGAAAAACTGGTAAAAAATAATACCAAAACTTAAACGCTAGAAAGGAGTGAGCTAGGTGTTAAAAAAGGCTGATAAAAATGCTAATAGACTTCAAAGACATAAGAGAGTTCGTAGAAAAATAAGCGGTACTTCTCAAAGACCAAGATTATGTGTATTTAGAAGTGCTAACAATATATATGCTCAAATAATAGATGACACAAAAAGAGTAACTCTAGTTGCTGCATCTTCTTTAGAAGCAGAAGTTAAGAGTGCTGTCAATCATACAGGAAACAAGGAAGCAGCTAAGAAAGTTGGAGAATTAGTTGCTAAAAAAGCTGTTGAAAAAGGAATCACTGAAGTTGTATTTGACAGAGGTGGATACTTATATCATGGAAGAATTCAAGAATTAGCTGAAGGTGCTAGAGAAGCTGGTCTTAAGTTCTAATACGAAGGAGGGAAAAATACATGCTACGTCGTAAGCCGATAGATGCAGGACAACTTGACTTACAAGAAAAGGTTGTTGAAGTAAGACGTGTTACTAAGGTTGTAAAAGGTGGTAGAAACTTCAGATTTGCAGCATTAGTAGTTGTTGGAGATGAAAACGGACACGTTGGTATAGGTGCTGGGAAAGCAATGGAAGTACCAGATGCTATAAAAAAAGCAGTTGAAGATGCTAAGAAAAATCTAATAGTAGTGCCAATAGTTGGGACTACAATTCCTCACGAAGTACGCGGACACTTTGGTGCTGGAAATATATTAATAATGCCTGCTGTAGAAGGTACAGGAGTAATAGCTGGGGGACCTGCTAGAGCCGTACTTGAGCTAGCTGGACTAAAAGACGTTAGAGCTAAATCTTTAGGGTCTAACAATCCAAGAAATATGGTAAATGCTACAATAGAAGGACTTAATTCTCTAAAAACAGTTGAAGATATAGCTAAACTTAGAGGTAAAAAAGTTGAAGAACTTCTAGGGTAAGGAGGTAGTGTAAAATGGCTAAATTACAAATAAAGTTAGTTAGAAGTGTTATAGGAACTACTCCTAACCAAAAAAAGAATGTTGAAGCGTTAGGATTAAGAAAAAGAGAACAAGTTGTTATAAAAGAAGACAATGCTCAAACAAGAGGTATGATAAGTAAAGTAAGTCACTTATTAGAAGTAACTGAAATAGCTGAATAATTTTTATAAAGTAGTGCAAGGAGGTGCAATCCATGAAGTTACATGAGTTAAAACCTGCTGAAGGTGCAGTAAGAGCTAAGAGAAGATTAGGTAGAGGTACTGCGACTGGACAAGGTAAAACTGCAGGACGTGGACAAAAAGGTCAATGGTCTCGTTCTGGTGGTGGAGTAAGAGTAGGATTTGAAGGTGGACAAATGCCACTGGCTAGAAGACTTCCTAAGAGAGGTTTCAATAACATATTTAAGAAAGTTTACACAGAAGTTAATGTTGAAGTTTTAAATAGATTTGAAAATGGAACAGAAATAACTGCAGAATTATTAAAATCTACTAAAACTATAAGCAAAATAGGTAAAGACGGAATTAAAATCTTAGGTGAAGGTAATTTAGAGAAAGCTTTAACTGTTAAAGCTGCTAAATTTACAGCTTCAGCTCAAGAAAAAATAGAAAAAGCTGGTGGAAAAGCAGAGTTAGTATAATAACCTGCTAATCTCCTAGCCAGTACAGGCGGGGTGAATTAGCGTGCTGTCAAAATTAAAACAAGCTTGGAAGATTAAAGCAGTAAGAAAAAAAGTAATGTATACACTTATGATGATCGTGATATTCAGAATAGGTACTACTATACCAGTTCCAGGCATAGACACTAGTATTATACAAAAGATGGTAGGCGGCAATAGTCTACTTTCTCTGTATAATATGTTTACTGGTGGAGCATTTAGTAACTTTTCATTATTTGCTTTAGGTATAAGTCCATATATCACTGCATCAATCATAATACAACTTCTAACAGTAGGTTTTGAAAGTTTAGCAGAACTTCAAAAATCTGGTGAAGAAGGAAAGAAAAAAATCAATAAGTACACTAAATATACAGCACTAGCTCTAGCAGTTGTACAAGCTTTGGGAATTACATTAGGAATTGTAAGAAGTGCTTTAATATCAAATAGTGTGTTTTTTATCACAACTGTTGTAATAACATTAGTTTCAGCAAGTATGTTAGTAATGTGGATTGGGGACAAAATTACTGAAAAAGGAATCGGTAATGGTAGTTCAGTAATAATATTTGCAGGTATAATATCAAGAATACCTACAGATGTTATTAAAATCGCGCAACAAGTTAAATCTGGTCAAGTTGCACCTTGGGTTATAGTAGTTTTAGCTGTAGTTATATTACTTACAGTAACAGGAGTTACATTTATACAAGAAGCAACTAGAAAGATACCTGTACAATATGCTAAAAGAGTTGTTGGAAGAAAAATGTATGGAGGACAAAGTTCTCATATACCAATGAAAGTTAACCAGTCAGGAGTTATGCCTATAATTTTTGCGAGTTCACTTTTAGCTTTTCCTCAAACAATAGCTATGTTTATGGGGCCAAATGCTCAAGCTTTTGTTCAAAAATACTTAAGTATGGCAACAGAACAAGGATTTTGGACATACAGATCAATTGAGATTCTACTTATAATTTTCTTCTCATATTTTTATACAACTGTATCATTTAATACAGAAGACATATCTAAAAATATGAAAAATAATGGTGGATTTATACCAGGTATAAGACCAGGTGAACCTACTATGGATTATTTAAATAGAATTTTAACTAGATTAACTTTAGCTGGAGCGACTTTCTTAGCAATAATTGCTATGGTGCCAGCTCTTACAACACATTATATGAAAGTAAATATGAGTCTAGCTGGGACTTCATTACTAATCGTTGTTGGAGTTGCTTTGGAGCTTAAGAGACAGTTAGAGTCAAACTTAGTTATGAGAAGCTATCAAGGTTTCTTAAAATAAAATG
Source organism: Clostridioides sp. ZZV15-6383 (assembly GCF_020657735.1). Lineage (NCBI taxonomy): Bacteria > Bacillati > Bacillota > Clostridia > Peptostreptococcales > Peptostreptococcaceae > Clostridioides > Clostridioides sp. ZZV15-6383. Next base: position 60,663 of record NZ_JAGWCV010000014.1, read on the forward strand.
GAGATGGATAATATGAGAATAATATTACTTGGACCTCCAGGTGCTGGTAAAGGTACTCAGGCGGCAGGAATAGTAGAAAAATACAATATACCTCATATATCAACAGGAGATATATTCAGAAAGAATATAAAAGAGGGAACAGAACTTGGAAAAAAAGCAAAAGAATACATGGACCAAGGTTTATTAGTACCAGATGAGTTAACTGTAGGTTTAGTTACTGATAGAATATCTCAAGAAGATTGTAAAAATGGATTTATGTTAGATGGATTTCCAAGAAATGTAGCACAAGGAGAACATTTAGATGTATTCTTGAAAAATGCTGGCATATCACTAGATAAAGTTGTTAATATTGAAGTTGATAAGAGCATACTAGTATCTAGAGCAGTTGGTAGAAGAATATGTAAGTCTTGTGGAGCTACTTACCATGTTGAGTTTAATCCTCCTAAAGTAAAAGGCGTATGTGATGTGTGCCAAGGGGAATTATATCAAAGAGCTGATGATAATGAAGAAACTGTATCTAAGAGAATACAAGTTTATCTAGATGAAACTAAACCTTTAGTAGATTATTATAGCAAACAAGGTATAATAGCAGATATAAAAGGTGACCAAGCAATAGATAAAGTATTTGAAGATATTGTTGCAGCTTTAGGAAGTGGAAAATAAATGATTATCTTGAAATCAAAAAAAGAAATAGAACTTTTAAGAGAAGCAGGTAAAATAGTTGCTGATACTCATGAAGTTTTAAGAAAAGCTATTTCTGCGGGAATATCTACTTTAGAATTAGATAAAATAGCTGAAGAGAATATAAGAAAATACAATGCAGAACCTTCTTTTAAAGGCTATGGAGGTTTTCCGGGAAGTATATGTGCTTCTATCAATAGAGAAGTAGTACATGGGATTCCAGGAGAAACCATATTAAAAGAAGGAGACATTGTAAGTTTGGATATAGGAGCCTATTATAAAGGATATCATGGTGATTCTGCCAAAACTCACGGAGTAGGCATGATATCTGAAGAAGATAGGAAATTGATAGAAGTAACTAGAGAAAGCTTCTATGAAGGAATAAAATTTGCTAAATTAGGATATAGACTTTCAGATATCTCACACGCAGTACAAACACACGTTGAGAAACATGGTTTCTCAGTAGTTAGGGATTTAGTGGGGCATGGAGTTGGAGCAAATCTTCATGAAGATCCACAAGTACCTAATTATGGACTCCCAGGAAAAGGACCAAGACTTAGAGAAGGAATGGTTATTGCTATAGAGCCGATGGTTAATGCAGGTCGTTATCATGTAAAGACTCTATCAGATGGGTGGACGACTGTTACAATAGATGGAAAAAAATCAGCTCATTATGAGCATACGATAGCAATTACTGAACATGAACCTTTGATATTGACAAAGTTGTAATTTAAAAAGTAGGTGAAAAAAGTGCTATCAGATAATTTAAGTATAGGTCAAGTTGTTAAAGTTTCATTAGGACGAGATAAAGGAAATTTATTTTTCGTAGTCAAAATAGTTAATAATGAATATGTATTAATAGCTGATGGAAAGAAAAGAAAACTTGACAAACCTAAGTTAAAGAAAGTGAAGCACTTAAAAAAATATAATTTTATTAATGATGAAGTTAGAAAAAGGGTAGTATCTGGACAAGAGATTACAGATTCTTTTTTAAGAGCTGAACTTACTAAGTTAAGTTAGATAATTTAACTTATTGAAATGGAGGGCTGGTTAGTTAATGGCCAAAAAAGATGTTATAGAATTAGAAGGTACAGTTTCAGAAGCTTTACCTAATGCTATGTTTAAAGTTAAATTAGAAAATGGACATGAGATATTATGCCACATTTCTGGAAAGCTAAGAATGAACTTCATAAGAATTCTTGAAGGTGATAAGGTGAATGTTGAACTTTCTCCATATGACCTTACAAGAGGAAGAATTACTTGGCGTAAGAAGTAGACTATATTAATATTTAGTCTAAGGAGGGATTAATAATGAAGGTTAGACCATCAGTAAAACCAATATGTGAAAAATGTAAAGTAATAAAAAGAAAAGGAAAAGTAATGGTTATCTGTGAAAATCCAAAGCATAAGCAAAAGCAAGGATAAGAAATTATTACTAGCATTTTGTTAAATTTTATAGTATAATACTATATTGTGATGTTAACAAAAGAACGTTAAAATCGTTGAACAATCTGGCGTAGGATTGGCATATGATGTGAAGTTTTAAACACTAAAAACTATGTGTAGGAGGTGCGATCATGGCAAGAATAGCTGGGGTAGATTTACCTAGAGAAAAAAGAGCGGAGATAGGCTTAACTTATATATATGGTATAGGTAAAGCGACTGCTAACGAAATATTAGCTAAGGCTGAGATAAATCCAGATACTAGAATAAAAGATTTATCAGAAGATCAAGTTAATGAGTTAAGAAAAGTTATAGATGACGATTTCTTAGTTGAAGGTGACTTAAGAAGAGAAATTGCTTTAAACATAAAGAGATTAAGAGATATAAAATGTTATAGAGGAATAAGACATGCTAAAGGTCTTCCATTAAGAGGACAAAGAACTAAGACTAATGCTAGAACTAGAAAAGGTCCTAGAAAAACAGTATCTCGTAAAAAGAAAAAATAAATAAATAATAACTAGATGAAGGAGGGAAAAGGAAAATGGCTAAACCAAAAAAGAAAGTTACACGTATTAGAAGAAGAGAACGTAAAAATATAGAACGTGGTCATGCTCATATACAATCAACTTTCAATAATACAATAATAACTTTAACTGACGTTCACGGAAATGCTATATCTTGGGCAAGTTCTGGACAATTAGGATTCAAAGGATCAAGAAAATCAACTCCATTTGCATCTCAAATGGCTGCTGAAACAGCTGCAAAAGCTGCGATGGAACACGGACTAAAAAGTGTTGAGGTATTCGTAAAGGGTCCAGGTTCAGGAAGAGAAGCTGCAATAAGAGCTTTACAAGCAACTGGACTAGAAGTAACTATGATAAAAGACGTTACTCCAATCCCACATAACGGATGCAGACCACCAAAGAGAAGAAGAGTGTAATTAATAAGAGTACAAATAGGAGGTGTAGATAAATGGCAAGATATACAGGTGCATCATGTAGACAATGCCGTAGAGAGGGAATGAAATTATTCCTTAAAGGTGATAGATGTTATACAGATAAATGTGCTATAGTAAAAAGAAACTATGCTCCAGGTCAACATGGCCAAGGAAGAAAGAAAGTTTCTAACTATGGATTACAATTAAGAGAAAAACAAAAAGTTAAGAGAATATATGGAGTTTTAGAGACTCAATTTAGAAATTTATATGAACGTGCTGAAAACATGCCTGGTAAAGCAGGTGAGAACTTATTAAGTTTATTAGAGAGAAGATTAGATAATGTAGTTTACAGAATGGGACTAGCATCTTCTAGAAAAGAAGCTAGACAATTAGTGACTCATGGTCATTTCACTTTAAATGGAAATAAAGTAGACATACCTTCATTAATAGTTAAGGTAGGAGATGTTATAGAAGTTAAAGAGAAATCAAGATCTTCTGCAAAATTCAAAAATTTGGTAGAAGTTAACTCAAGAATAGCTCCTAAATGGTTAGAAGCTAATGTAGAAGGAATGACAGCAAAAGTAGTTGGTGTTCCAACAAGAGAAGATATAGATCTTGAGATAGCAGAGCACTTAATCATAGAACTTTACTCTAAATAATAAGCACACTTTTAAAAATTATTTTAAAATTTTGTTTACCCTCAGTGGATTACTGAATTTTAAGGAGGGTTTTGTCCATGATAGAAATAGAAAAGCCAAAAGTAGATATAGTTGAGCTTAGCGAAGACTATAGATATGGTAAGTTTGTTATAGAGCCTCTAGAAAGAGGATATGGAATAACTATAGGTAACGCACTAAGAAGAATATTATTATCATCATTACCAGGTGTAGCAGTAAATGCTATAAAAATAGATGGAGTTCTTCATGAATTCTCTACAATACCTGGTGTTAAGGAAGATGTTACTGAGATAATATTAACTTTAAAAGAGCTTTCAGCAACTATAGATGGTGAAGGAAGTAGAACACTTAAAATAGAAGCTCAAGGACCATGCTCTATCACAGGTTCAGATATAATCTGTCCTCCAGATGTTGAAATATTAAGTAAAGATTTAGCAATAGCTACATTAGATGATAATGCTAAACTTAATATGGAGATATTTGTAGATAAAGGTAGAGGTTATGTTTCTGCTGAAGAAAATAAAACAGAGAATGTTCCAATAGGTGTTTTACCTGTGGATTCAATATATACTCCTGTTGAGAAAGTTAGTTATCATGTAGAAAACACAAGAGTTGGTCAAAAAACAGATTATGACAAATTAGTACTAGAAGTTTGGACTAATGGTAGTATAAATCCTCAAGAGGGTATATCATTAGCTGCAAAGGTATTAGTTGAGCATTTAAACTTATTTATAGACTTAACTGAACATGTAAGTAGTGTTGAAATCATGGTAGAAAAAGAAGAAGATCAAAAAGAAAAAGTTCTTGAAATGACTATAGAAGAATTAGATTTATCAGTTAGATCATATAACTGTTTAAAGAGAGCGGGAATTAACACAGTTGAAGAATTAGCTAATAAATCTGAAGATGATATGATGAAGGTTAGAAACCTAGGTAAGAAGTCATTAGAAGAGGTAATACAAAAACTAGAAGAACTTGGATTAGGATTAAAACCAAGTGAAGAATAGCGAGCAAAGGAGGGATAAGAATGGCTAAGTACCGTAAATTAGGACGTGAAACAGCTCACAGAAACCTTATGTTAAGAAACTTAGTAACTTGCTTACTAAGAAGTGGAAGAATAGAAACTACAGTAACTAGAGCGAAAGAAACTCGTAGAATGGCTGAAAAGATGATAACTCTTGCTAAAAGAGGAGATCTTCATGCTAGAAGACAAGTTTTAGCTTATGTTATGGATGAAACAGTAGTTAATAACTTATTCACAGATTTAGCTCCAAAATATGCTGAGAGAAATGGTGGATACACTAGAATAATAAAAATAGGGCCAAGAAAAGGCGATGCTGCTGAAATGGCTTTTATAGAATTAGTATAGTAAGGAAAGGATTAGGCTTGATGGCTTAATCTTTTTTTTATTTTTTTGACCAAGGTATGATATAATAATGTGTAAAATGATTTTTATAAGTTATTGCTTACTAAAAGGAGTATGAATTAATGGATAATATAGTAAAGGTAAATAATATTTCGTTTGAGTATATTACAGATGAAGCAAAACTTAAAGCAATAGATAATTTAAGCCTAGATGTTAAAAAAGGAGAATTTGTTGCGATAATAGGACATAATGGTTCTGGTAAGTCTACTTTATCTAAAAATTTAAATGCTATTCTTATGCCTACTGAAGGAAATATTATTATTGATGGTATGGATACTAAAGAAGAAGAAAGATTATGGGATATAAGACAAACTGCAGGGATGGTGTTTCAAAATCCAGACAATCAAATAGTTGCTACAATAGTAGAAGAAGATGTTGCATTTGGACCTGAGAACTTAGGTATAGAGCCAAAAGAAATAAGACGTATTGTAGAAGAGTCTTTAAAGAGTGTAGGTATGTATGATTTAAGAGATAGACAACCTCACTTGTTATCAGGTGGTCAAAAGCAAAGAGTTGCAATAGCAGGAATTATTGCTATGAGGCCTAAATGTATAATATTCGATGAAGCAACCGCAATGTTAGACCCATCTGGAAGAAAAGAAGTTATGAAAACAATAAAAAGACTTAATAAGGAAGAAAATGTAACTGTTATACATATAACACACTTTATGGAGGAAGCAGTAGAGGCTGATAGAGTTGTCGTTATGGAAAAAGGGAAGAAAATCTTAGAGGGAACTCCTAGAAAAGTATTCAGTAAAATAAAGATGTTAAAGGAAATCGGTTTAGATGTACCTTGCATGACAGAATTATCTAGTTTATTGATAGAAGAAGGTATGAATATTGGTAGTGATATATTAACTGTGGATGAGATGGTGATGGAATTATGTCAATTATAGTAAAGAACTTAACACATATATATAATGAAGGAATGCCTTTTGCAAGTAAGGCACTTGATGATATTTCTTTTGAGATTAAAGATAGAGATTTTGTTGGTCTTATAGGTCATACAGGGTCAGGAAAATCTACATTAATACAACATTTAAATGGATTATTAAAACCTTCCTCAGGAGAAATATTTATAAATGATTTTAATATAACAGATAAAAATTTGAACCTAACTGATATTAGAAAAAGAGTGGGTGTCGTATTTCAATATCCAGAATACCAATTGTTTGAAGAAACGATTGATAAAGATATAGCCTTTGGACCCACTAATTTGGGCTTAGAGGAGTCTGAAATACATGACAGGGTAAAAGCATCAATGGAAGCTGTAGGGCTTGATTATGAGGAATTTAAAGATAAATCTCCTTTTGAATTATCTGGAGGTCAAAAACGTAGAGTAGCGATTGCTGGAGTTATAGCTATGAACCCAGAAGTTCTTATATTGGACGAACCAACTGCTGGTCTTGACCCTGGAGGAAGAGATGAAATCTTTAACTTAATAAAAAGCTTACATGAAAAAAATAATATGACTATAATACTATCATCACATAGTATGGATGATATGGCAAAGTTAGCAAAAACTTTAATTGTTATGAATCATGGTAAAGTAGAATTTATGGGAACTCCTAGAGAAGTATTTAAATCAAATGCTAATAAATTGAAGGAAATAGGATTAGATATCCCGCAAGTCTTAGAGCTTGCATTGAAATTGAGAGAAAAAGGTTTTGACATTAGAGAAGACATATTGACTTTAGAGGAAGCAAAACAGGAAATATTAAAAGTTGTGAGAGGACGAGGATTATGTTAAAAGATATAACTATAGGGCAATACTACCCAACGAGTTCTGCTATTCATAAATTAGATCCAAGGATAAAACTTGTAGGAACAATTGTATTTATGGTATCTATATTTGTAGTAAATAAATTTTGGCCTTATATAGTGGTTTTATTATGTTTATTATGTATGATAAAATTAGCTAATATACCAGTTAAATATATTGTTAAAGGTGTGAAACCTCTTAAGTGGATTATTTTGTTTACATTTCTTATAAATATTTTTTTCTTACCAGGTGATGAGATATGGTCATTTGGATTTTTAGCTATTACAAGACAGGGTTTAAGACAAGCAATTTTTATGGCAATAAGATTAATATTTTTAGTAATTGGTACATCATTACTTACTTTAACAACTTCACCAATAGAATTAACTGATGGAATAGAGAGATTACTGAATCCATTTAAAAAAATTGGTTTGCCAGTTCATGAACTTGCAATGATGATGACGATTGCTTTACGTTTTATTCCTACATTGTTAGATGAGACAGATAAAATAATGAAGGCTCAGATGTCTAGAGGTGCAGACTTTGAAAGTAAGAATCTTATAAATAGAGCAAAGAATCTAGTACCACTTTTGGTGCCTTTATTTGTGAGTGCATTTAGAAGGGCTGATGAATTGGCTATGGCTATGGAAGCCAGATGCTATAGAGGTGGACATAATAGAACTAAAATGAGAGAGTCTGTTATAGCAAGAGGAGATTATATGGCATGTGTATTTCAGGTTATCTATCTAGGAGCAATTATAGCTACTAGATTTATAGCAATCTAATTAAGATGTTATAGATATAAATGAGGTAAAATATGAGAAATATAAAAATTACAATCCAATATAATGGTAGAAATTATTGTGGATGGCAAAAGCAACCTGATTCTTTAGGAATACAGGGTACAATTGAAAAAGCTATATATGATATAACAAAAGAAGAAGTTAAACTTGTAGGGTCAGGTAGAACTGATTCAGGAGTTCATGCTCTTGGTCAAACTGCAAATTTTAAACTTAGTTCAGGCATAAGTGTAGAAAGTATACCAATGGCATTAAACTCTAAACTGCCAAAAGACATATCAGTTATAAAAGCCTGTGAAGTAAATGATGATTTTCATTCAAGATATAGTGCAAAGGGTAAAACATATAAATATTTAATATATAATAGCAAGTTTAGAAATCCAATACTTAGTGATATATCATATCAAGTAAAATATAAACTTGATTTTGATAAAATGTGTTTGGAATCAAGAAGTTTGTTAGGCACACATGACTTTAAAGGATTTATGAGTTCTGGTTCATCTGTAAAAGATACAGTTAGAACGATATATGATATTGATATAAATAAAAAAGATGATTTGATTACTTTGGAGATTAGTGGTAATGGTTTTTTGTATAACATGGTGAGAATTATTGTTGGGACACTTGTTGATATAGGTCGTGGTAAAATCAATGAGCCATTTTTGGATATAATACAATCAAAAACTAGGTCAAAATGTGGACATACAGCTCCAGCACAAGGATTATTTCTTAAAAAAGTTCATTATTAACTTGACACACCAGGCCACATGTATTAAAATATATGAGAATGTGTTAATAAGTCCACTTGCCCCGGACTTGACATAAACGGTAAAAAAATTTTATGAAAAGTAGTTAAGGAGGGACAGTTATGAAAAGTTATATAGCTAAGCCAGCTGATGTACAAAGAAAATGGTACTTAGTTGATGCTGAAGGAAAAACATTAGGTCGTTTAGCAACAGAAATTGCGACAGTATTGAGAGGTAAACATAAACCAACATTTACTCCTCACGTTGATGGTGGAGATTTTGTTGTTGTAGTAAATGCAGAAAAAATAGTTTTAAGTGGTAAGAAATTAGATCAAAAATACTACAGATACCATACTGGTTATGTAGGTGGATTAAAAGAAATATCTTACAGAGATATGATGGATAAAAAACCAGAAGAAGTTATATCACATGCTGTAAGTGGTATGTTACCTAAAAACAAATTAAGAAGCAGAATGATGACTAGATTAAGAGTATTTGCAGGTGCTGAACACACTCATGCAGCTCAAAATCCAGAAGTTTTAAACTTTAAGTAAGATTAATAGGTGAAAGGAGGAGTTTATAATGGCTAACGTTCAATATTATGGAACTGGAAGAAGAAAAAGTTCTGTTGCTAGAGTAAGACTAGTTGCAGGTGAAGGAAATATATTAGTAAATGGAAGAGCATTAGAAAATTATTTTAACTATGAGACATTAATAAGAGATGTTAAACAACCATTAGTTTTAACTGGTAATGAAAATAAATATGATGTTATAGTAAAAGTTGAAGGTGGAGGATTCACTGGACAAGCTGGAGCTATAAGACATGGTATATCTAGAGCTTTATTAAAAGCTGATTTAGATTTAAGACCTGCTTTAAAGAAAGAAGGTTTCTTAACTAGAGATGCAAGAATGAAGGAAAGAAAGAAATACGGATTAAAAGCAGCAAGAAGAGCTCCACAGTTCTCAAAAAGATAATTACTTATTTTTGGGGAAAAACAAAATCCTTTATTTACTGTCATTCAGAAAGTATTGGTATGTTAAAAATGTTGGGTTAAGTTAATGATTGATATACAATAAAATAATAAGATATCTTATTAGGATGCTTTTCAGTAAGAAGAGCATCCTTTTTTATTTTAACTATTTAATAAAAGATATATGCCAATAACGTTCAAACTGTATATTAATAAAAGAAGATGGTTTGAAAATTTATATAAGGTATAGCTGAAAGTATTATGTAACAATAAAAATTCTAAATATACATATTATAGTCTATAATATAAATTAGATATAATCTATTATGTAGTATTTAATGTTAGATAAATATAGCGAATTAAAAAGGGATACGAATATAGCACCATTACACAATAATATATATTAATACTAATAAATAAAGGTATATAAATATTAGAATAAAATTTATATGTTTGTACTAATATCTGGAATATTATAGTGTTTTTATAAGTATACATATACAGGGTGATGTTGTGAGAAAGTACATAAAACATATAATTTTTAGTTTTGTTATGGTATGTCTAGTAGTAGTATCCATATTTGAAGTTAAAAATATTTCTGAAGATGTTATCAAGTACATGCCAGTAACAAACAAAACGATAATTCTCGATGCTGGTCATGGAGGAATTGATCCAGGTGCATTAAACAAGGATAAGAGCACATCTGAAAAAGATATTAACCTAGCAATAACACTTAAGCTTAGAGAGCTTATAGAGTCAAGTGGGGGTCTTGTAATATTAACTCGAGAGGATGACAGTAGTCTTTATAAAGAAGAGGGTAATAAAACTACAAGGCAAAAATATAATGAAAATTTGAAAAATAGAAAAGAAATAATATCTAATTCTAATGCCAATATGTTTGTCTCTATACATCTCAATGCATTTGAACAATCAAAATACTATGGGGCTCAAACTTTTTATCCTAAAGATAAGCAAGATAGTAAAGAATTATCAAAATGTATTCAAGAAGAACTTAAAAGAGTGGTAGATAAGACAAACAACAGAGAAGTCAAACCAAGAGATGATATATATCTTTTGAAAGAAAATGATATTCCATCAGTATTAATAGAGTGTGGATTTTTATCAAATGATAAAGAGTGTAAGCTTTTAACTGATGAAACATATCAAGAAAAAATAGCATGGGCAATATACATAGGAATACAAAAATATTTGAGCTGAAATAACTATAAAAATAGGTCTGAATATGTAAATAGCTTGTATTAAAGCAATTAAAATGCATTAATATAGGCTATTTTTGTTTTGACAAAAAAATATTTAAAATAAAAGTTAAAAAATTGTTGACTTCGAATAATATAGATGATATTATATATGAGTGCCCAAAAGGAGCACTAAAATAAGACAAAAGAACTTTGAAAATTAAACAGTAGGTTAATTTATAAACAAGAAACAAACCATAAAGCCAGATATTTTGATAACAATAGTATCTGAGCCTGATAAACTTTTATTTGAGAGTTTGATCCTGGCTCAGGAT